>NZ_BJXB01000044.1 GCF_007990775.1 Deinococcus cellulosilyticus NBRC 106333 = KACC 11606
AGAGGTTTTCCCTCGAATGCAGCACGTGTGGGCGGATCGAGGCTATACGGGCGATCTGATCAAGAACATCAAAAACACACTGGGTTGGACCATCGAGATTGTGAAACATCCCTGGACTGGCGTCAAACACATCTGGCTGCCTCAAGGTCAGGAACCCCCCCCACCTATCGAGGTTCCTGAGGGTTTTGTGGTGCTGAAACGCCGCTGGGTGGTGGAAAGAACCTTCGCCTGGCTGGGCAGATCCAGACGCATGGCCAAAGATTACGAACGACTTCCCGTCACCTCGGAAAATCTGGTCTTTGAGGTGATGATTCGCCTGATGCTCAAAAGGTTAGCTCAATGCGGCCTCTAACCCGATCTGCTCGCGAAGAGCGTAGGCTTCACTTCGCGGTTGCACAACAGCAGCAATCCCGCACTGTTGCTCAGTGGGCCAGTGCATATCAGGTTTCGATTTCTGCCATCTCCCAGTGGAAAGCTACATTGAAGGTTTCTGGGATCGATGGCTTGAAGGCCAGAACACCCTCAGGACGTCCCAGAAGATTGACTCCAGATCAGGAACAATGTGTTCAGCAGTGGCTTCAAGGGGTCGACTCTCCTTTACAAGCACCCTGGTCTCTCCGAGACGTCAGAGAGCTCATTGGGGAGCATTTTGGTGTGTGGTACCACCTGCATCATGTTCGCAAGCTGTTGATCCGCTGGGGATGGCACTGTCACGTCCAATAAAAGCTCTGGATTCTGTGTTTTAGACGGCAAAGAAGACTTTCAAAACACCCTTTAGACCTCATAAGTCAAAGTGCGCCTCTTGAAGAGGCGCACTTTGACTTATGAGGTCTTATTCGAAGATGGCTACGCCAACAGAAGGGCCAGGGAACGTTTGAAGCTGTCCAGTGATCAGGTCCTGGGCAAAGATGGTCACCTGGAACTGACCAGCCCTGGAGAAGAACACGGTGAAGGCTGGAGCATCTCCAGTGACATCATAGAAAATCTGTTGCTCTGAAGCCGAACCAACAGGGTCCACCACTGAAGCCACCAGCATGGTGGGATTGGAGAATTTTACCGGAGTGCAAGGGGTGGTCGGAGATGGGACTGCGCTGCCATTGTAGTATTCCACGCGGGTCACAGTACCAGGGTTGGTGCACAGTCTCCATGTGGCAGAATGCTTATCAGGCTTGCCTTTTGCATAGGTGGCATTCACCAGGGTCACCAGGGTATTTGCATTCACAACAGCCAGATTCGGTGCTTTGCGGTCCACTTTGATGGCCACTTCTTGCACATTGCCGTTGCCCTGGTCATCTTCAGAAATGGTCTGAAGGGTGTACTCACCGTTTTCCACATATTCACTTCCATCAAGAATGACGGTTGAGATGGCGTGGTAGAAGGTACCTGTTTCCAGGGGCAGGTTGTAAAGGTACTTGGTGATTTTGGCACCACCAGCAGGTGCTTTGCTGACCAGACGCACATCAACTCTGAATTTCACATCATCGAGTTTGTTTTCATCGGTCACCTGCAAGAAGATTCCACCAGTTCTGTTCAACACAGCAGTGGGAACTGCAGAGCTGGGATCATTGCGTGAGGGAATCAGAATGTTGGCAGCAGGGGGTTTAAGGTTGCTGATGGACACACCTGTGGTCAACTGATCACTGATGGTGAAAGTGGGATCGGTCTGAGCCGGAATGCCATCATCCACCTGAATGCTGGCATAAGCGCGAACATCATAATTGTCTGAACCTGTCAGTCTGGGCCAATCCACAGCTTCCGTGATGTAAATGCCATCTGAATTGTTTCTCAGGGCAGCTTTGTCTATGGTAAGGGTCTTGATCACCTGTCCGCCGAAACCAATGATCTCGACTGTGATCCCACTCAGGAAGTTGAAATTTGAGCCTTTCTTGACCACAGAAATCTCAACAGGGGTTCGACCACCCAGTTTTGCCCCAGGTTGAGGAGCGGAAATCTTGAACAGGGGCAAACTCAGGTTGGAAGTCACATTGATGGTGACGGTGTTGGAGGTGGCAGATTTCCCCTGGATGGTTTCTGCAGAAACAGTCACCTGGTGGGTTCCCACAGAAATCAGATTGGTGTCCAGAACAAAAGTACTTTCCTGGTCACTGGGCGGATTTACCGTGGTCTTGTAGAGCTGACCATCGATCAACAAACGGGCAATCTTGACAGGATCCTCACTGGTCACCAGGAAAGGAATGGTGATGCTACCAGTCTTGTCCCCACTTGCGAGCAACAGACGCACAACAGGAGGTGTGGGTTCTGTTGGTCCACCTGTGTTGTTGATGTTCAGTCCGATCACCTTGCTGGTGCTCAGGCCTGCATTGTTCAACACACGGACTTCAAAATATTTGACGCCATCGGTCATTTTGGTGGTGTCGATCTGGGTGGAGTATTCGGTGTTGTTGCGGGTGATTTCGGTGATTTCGGTGTCGGTGGTGCCGCGCTGGAAGAACTTCACACTGCGGATGCCAGACTCAGCGTCTGTGACAGCCACTTTCAGGTCCACCAGACCACTCACTTTGGGAATGGTGCCATTTGACGCATCTGCAGGGGTCACCACTGCAACAGAGGCAGGGGTCAGGTCCACCTTCACGGGAAGGTTCACCGTGGTGTCAGATCCCTTGATGTTGGTGGCCGTGATGCTCAGGGTCTTGGAGCCAGCGGTGAGGTTGGACACCCGAAACACATTGGAGGCTTTGGGGTTGTCAATGACCCCCGACTGACCATCCAGGCTGTAAGTGAGGCTGTCCAGTCCAACATTGGAAGTGACCTTAACGAAAACATCCGCATCCCCAGAGATCCAAATGTCAGTGCTTCTACGAAGCAGTTGGTTTCCGTTGACAGTTACACTGGTGATGTTGGGGTCTTTCACCGTTGGGGTGGTGCCTGGATTGATGCTGCCGTTGTCCACGCTGATGGATCCACATGCCGCCAGCACAAGGCTGATCAATCCAGCTGAGAGCAATTGCATGATGGGCTTCATTTCATTAACCTCCCGTCACCGTATAACTGAAACCAGGCTGAAAGTCGAAGGTCGCAGTTACATTTTTGGTGGTCTGGTCAGCAAGGGAAATTCCGGTGAATGTGAATCTCACTTTAAGTTTGGGGCAGACGGGGTCATCCACGCCTCGGTTGGGATCAAGATAATTGGAAAGGCACAGGTTGACATAGTGCTGCTGGACTTCATCAGGGAACAGAGGGTCCTGAGGCAAAGCTGCTGTGGTGGTTTTTACCTGACCTGCACCTGTTCCACTCAGAGGAGGAGCTTCCACCGAAACTGCAAGCGTGTGTTCAATGGTTGCAAGTTGGGTCAGTGATTCGTCAAAGGTTTCAATCTTGTACCGCTGCACCTGGAACCCTGCTGATCCGGGGAAAGCAGCAAACTTGACCGTACCACTGTTGCGGGTCACAGTCACACCCGTGACCCCAGTAGTGGTGTTTTTGGTGTAATCCACAGACATTCTCAGGCCTTCCACAGAAGGAGTGACTGCAACTGGCACCATGCCCTGCACAACGCTGCCATTGCAGGAAACCACTGTTCCCAGCACCAAAGAGCCCATTAATAATTTCTTCCACATGTTCATCCAACCTCCTCCAGTTCTCTTAAGCCAGGGTTCAGGATGTAAAACGCCAGGCGTTTCATTCCTGCCAGAAAATCGATGTTCTCCACGATGACTCCCTCCCACTCCTCTTCTTTTTCGGGTTCGACCCCCGGGCGCTCCAGCATCTTGGGCTGAATCACCACAGGGGCGAAGTTGAGGATTCCTTTCACTCCAGCTTCCACCAGGATCTGGGCCACATCCTGCGCGCGGTCTGCAGGAACAGCAATAAAACCCATGTCCACCTGATGAGAGCGCACGAAATCCTTCAGGTGATCCGGGTGCATCACCTCCAGGTTCCGAATTTGCATCCCCACCTTGCTGGGGTCGGGGTCAAAGAGACCCACAAAACTGAATTCATAGTCACTGGCCCCCGGGTAGTGCGCAATGGCCTGCCCGAGTCTTCCCATGCCCATGATCACCACATTCCAGGGCCGGGTGAGGCCCAGGATGCGTCTCAGTTCACGCTTGAGGACAGCCACGGTGTATCCCATGCCACGGGTTCCGAAGCGTCCAAAGTAAGCCAAATCCTTGCGAACCTGAAAAGCACTGACCTGTGCCCTTTCGGCCAGATCGTTGCTGCTGGTCCGGTTGATGCCCTGAGATTCCAGTTTTTCCAGGATTCTCAGGTAGGTGACCAGCCTTGAAATGGCGGCACTGGGGATGTTCAAAGACTGCGACATGGTTTCACCGAATCTGGAAGGCGTCCGTGTAGCCCGCCTCTTTGAGTTTGGCCTGTGCCGAGGGCACATCTCCGGCTGCGAAGGGTCCGACCACCACGCGCACCATGCCATTGGCATCGGTTCTCAGGCTGGGACTGAATCCCAGAGAACGCAGCTGGTCAATGGCTGGCACTGCACTGTCTGCCCGTTTGTAGGCACCGACTTGCAGGTACATTGGGCCTGTGGGTGCAGAGGAGGCCGTTGTCCCTGAAGAAGTGGGACTGCTTGAAGTTCCAGCGGTGGCTGCTCCTTCACCTGATGCATTCACAGTCGGATTCTGAGGTGCGTAGACAAACAGGTTCTGGTGCACCGTTTGAATCTGAGAGACAGCCGTGTCTGCATCATTGCGGTTCACGAATGGACCAATCAGCACCACATAGTTGTCATCTTTGCTGGGGAAAACGTAGGTGGGATAACCCAGAGCTTTGATTTTCTCAGCAATGGTGCCCGCCTGCGCCTCTGTCTGATACAGACCTGCGCTGATGCGGAAGTCCTGTTTCGTGGGGGTGCGTCCTGTGATGGCTCTGGCGGCAGGCTGTGGTGTTGGTGCAGGCTGCTCGGGCTGCACATTGGATGGAGTGGGCGTCGGTTGAGAAGTTGCACCTGACTGCTCGGTCGTTGACTGAACTGTTGAGGGAGTCTCTGTGGTTTCTACTGAGGGAGTGCTGCTTTCTGCAGGAATCACCGGAACACTCTGGGTTTCCTGAGCATTGCTGATTTCTGGCGCTGTCTCAGATCCAGAAGCGCTGGCAGAAGGAGCAGGCTGGGTTTCTTCAGGAGCCAGTGTCCCGGTCTGGGTCTGGTTCTCAGGCTGGGTTTCCTCCTGGGTCTGTGCTTCCTGAGCAACCACAGGCGCAGGATTGAGGGGAATTTCTTCCACCTGGGGGGTTTCCTGCTGGGATTGTACGGGTGCCTGGGTGGCAGAAAGGTTGAACAGTTTCCTGGTCCCTCCGAAAAGGATCAGGACCGCTCCTGCCAGAATCAGCACGATAAAAAAGAGGATGATCACGTCTGGCCAGTGTTTACGGAACCAAGTCATTTACCGCCCAATGCTCCTTTTGCTTTGGAGTACCCCAGAGTCAGTGCCCGCTGGAAAGCCAGACGCGCACCAGCTTCGTCGCCCCGGCCACGCAGGGCAATCCCGTAGTTGTACCAGCCTTCTGCATTTCGGGCATTCTGGGCCACAAGGGCAGCCAGCACCCGTTCTGCATTGTCATATTGCTTGAGGGCCAGGTAGGCAGCACCAAGATTCAGGGCCACCGTCTGGTTCTGGGCATCCCGCTCAAGAGCACCTGCCAGAAGGTTCGCAGCAGTGGCATAGCTGCGCTGATTGTAGGCACTGAGACCTCCCCAGTTCAGGGCTTCAGCAGTAGGCGCAGACATGCTCTGGGTGAGCTTCACTGCATCACTGTATTTTTTGGCTTTGTATGCATTGCGCACAGCAATGGTCTGTGCAGCCGCAACCAGGTTGGGGTCTTTGGCCAGCTTGCTTGCACTGATGGCTGCATTGTAGGCCGCCTGGTATTGTTGCCGGGCCTCTTGCGACTGGGCAAGGCCCAGGTAGGCCACATCGGTGGGATTGTCTTTCACCAGTTGCTGGAAACCTTGCAATGCCTCTGCATATTTGCGGGAGGCAAGCAACAGGCGTGCATGGTCATACCTGACCGGACTGCGGGAATCCAGGGTCAACACTTCCGCATAGGTGGTGATGGCATCCTGCACACTGCTGTTTTCCAGCAATTGGCCCTTGCGGGTCAGCAACCTGACCCTGGAAGCATTGTCTTTTGCAGCTGCAATGCCTTTGTCCAGCTCACGCAGGGCACGGTCCGTCAGGCCCTGATTGACGTAGTTTTCAACGACCACCAGTGTTGCCTCTGACAGAGCTGGGTTCTTGGCCAGCAACTGATAAGCATAGCTCAGAGAAATGGTGGAGGCCAGAGGGTCCGGGCTGGTTTTGCTTGCAGCAAGGGCTTCCTGAGCAACAGCCAGCATCAGGGATTCACTTTGCGGGTTGAGCTTCAGGGCTTCTTCATAAGCAGCCTGGGCTTCTTTGTGCTGACCTGCAAGCACCAGCAACTGGGCCATCTGGGTGTAAGCCAGGGTCAGTTCTTCCGCACTGGCCTCGTTGCCCTTGCCCACTTCAATGGCTTTCTGGTAAGTGGTGATGGCTTCTGCATTCTTGCCCTGTCTGGTCAAGACCGCAGCCAGGTTGTAATACCCCTGCAACAGGTTGGGATTGAGGGCGGTCAATTGTTCAAACTCAAACTGCGCACCGCTGAGATTGTTCAGCTGAAAGAGTGCCACCCCGAGTCCGAAGTGGGCCTCGTAGCTGCGGTAATCCCTGCGGATGGCGTCTTCAAATGCTTTCACGGCGTCAGAGGTGCGGCCTGCATTCAAGTATGCCTGTCCGAGCAGAACTGAATTTTCAAGGCTGGGGTTTTGTGTGAACTGGGTTTCAAGCACTGTCAAATCCGTGCTCTGGGCACTCGACAGTTGCAAACCAAGTACAGGGACAGTCAGTAGTGCAGTCAACAGGACGCGCCTAAGGTTTCTCATTGTATACTGCTACCCTCCTAGAGTATTCCGTGCTTTAGTGCGGCTTTGCACTATCCTATCATGACTTCACAATCTTTACATATTTCATACAGAAGAGCTTAATGAAGGTTTTTTCAATGCCAGCTGACCGCATGCTGCACCCGCATCACGCCCTCTTGAACGCCGGACACTCACAGGAATGCCTCGCTCTTCAAGACGGTCATAAAAGGCCTGAATCTGGACTTCAGGGGTTTCTTCAAACCCACTGCCATCCCAGGGGTTCATGGGAATCAAATTGACGTGACTGATCATGCCCTTTAAAAGGTCTGCCAGCAGATCCGCCTGCCAGAGGTGGTCATTGACCCCACGCAGCATGGCATATTCCATGGTGATGCGCCGCCCGGTCTTGGCCTGATAATCGCGGGCAGCATCCATGATTTCTGGGATGCTGTTGGCCTGTCCTGTGGGAATGATGCGCTGGCGGGTTTCTTCATCTGGTGCATGCAGGCTGATGGCCAGTTTCAGCTCAATGTCTTCCGTGGCCAGTTTGCGGATGCCTTTTGCCAGGCCCACTGTGCTGAGGGTCACCCTGCGCTGGCTCATGTTGAGGGCCTCAGGACTGAGCATGATGCGGGCAGCGTTCATGGTGTTGTCGTAATTGAGCAGGGGCTCCCCCATCCCCATAAACACCAGATTGCGGATCTCTTTGGGAGGAATTCCCTGATCACGGGCAGCGTAGAGAATCTGTCCGATGATCTCTCCGGGCGTCAGGTTACGCCCAAAGCCCAGAGCACCAGTGGCACAGAAAGCACACTTGGCTGGACACCCCACCATCGTCGACACACAGATGGTCTTGCGGTCCTCGTAGGGCATGAAAACCGCTTCCATCTGGCGGCCATCCCTGAGGGTGAACAGGTATTTGACACTCCCATCGGTGGAGGGAAAAGTGTCCACCTGGGTGAAAGGGCTCAGTTCGTAGTGTTCCTGCAGTTCAGCACGCAGCTTGAGTGGCAGGTTGGTCATGCTGTCAAAATCCGGGGCGGCCTGCTCAAAAACCCAGGACAGCAATTGTTTCTTGCGATAACCCTCCAGCGGATACTGGTCGGGCTGTAAATCCAGCAGTAGAACCTTCACCCAAGTATTTTAGGTCACCTGCATGCTTTATTACAATTCAAAATGAGAGACTGCTCAAGACAGCAGGGTTTGTGGCCAACAACAATGAAGAAGCTTAACAGACCATACGGCAAGCAGTTTTTTCTGGACATCGTACAGCGCAATGAAAACAGGTGGGATTGCCCACCTGTCTGGTTCTGACCTTCTCTGTTTACTTGGTTCTGATGTTGACGATGGTCACCCCGTGCCCACCATTGTAGGGTTCTGCATCGTGGTAGGACTCCACCGTTTTTTCATTCTTGAGGAAGTCGCGGATCATGCGGCGCAGCACACCCTGGCCTTTGCCGTGCACCACCCTGAGGGGGGTTTCTTTGAGGGCGTAGGCCTCCGCAACATACGAGCGAAGTTCTTCAATGGCCTCTTCCCCACTCTTGCCCCTGAGGTTGATTTCCTTGTTGAATCGGGAGTATCCCGCAGACATGAGAGAGGTGACCTTCTGCTTTTCCTGTTGCTTCAGGCGAACATCACGACGGCGCACGGTGATCTTGAGGACCCCGAGTTGCACCACCAGTTCATCTCCGCGAACTTCCAGAACCTGTCCAGAAGCACCATAAGCAGGCACATCCACGATGCTGCCAGGGCGGACTTGCTCCAGAGCGGGCTCCACTTTGGCTTGTGGGCGTTCAGCCATGCTGGCCCGGCGCAGCTCTTTGAGTTCCTCCAGCACCTTTGGCCTCGAAACGTCATCCTGCGCCTTGGAGCGCAGTTTGCGTACAGTCTCGATGGCATCCCGGTAGATCTGGTCGGCCTGTTCTCTGGCTTTGAGGAGCAGTTCGTCGCGCTCTTCATGGATGCGGTCCCGGTCAAAGGCCAGCTGGTTGCGGATCAGGTTGGCTTCCTGCCGCAGGCTGTCGAGCTGTTCACGCTGGCTGCGGATGGTTTCCCGCTCTGCTTCCAGGTTCTCAAGGAGTTTCTCGACTTTGTTGCCTTCTGGCCCCAGAATCTCCGTGGCCTGTCCAAGCACCGTTTCGGGAATGCCCATGCGTCTGGCAATCGCCAGTGCGTAAGAACGTCCGGGCTGACCCACCTGCAGTCTGTAGGTCGGTCCCAGGCTCTCAAGGCTGAAACCCATGCTGGCGTTCTGCAGTCCAGTTGTTTCCATGGCGTAGAGCTTGAGGGGCGCAAGGTGACTGGTGATGATTCCGCGGGTTTCTTTTCTCAGAAGTTCACCGATCAGCGCCTGGGCCAGGGCTGCACCCTCTGTGGGGTCGGTTCCGGAGCCCAGCTCGTCCACCAGAATCAGGGTGTTGGGTCCAGCATGGTCCAGCACGTATTTCAGGTGCTTGAGGTGGGAGGCAAAGGTGGAGAGGCTCTCCTGGATGCTCTGCTCATCACCGATGTCCACCAGGATGCCGTCCACAACAGGCAGTTTGGCAATTCTGGCAGGCACGTACATCCCGCACTGGTGCATCAAAACAATGAGTCCCAACGTCTTGAGGGTTGCGGTTTTTCCCCCCATGTTGGGACCCGTGATGAGCAGAATGCGTGTGTTGTGATCCAGATGCAGATCGTTGGCGACAGGTTTCTCGATGAGGGGGTGTCTGGCCTGTTCCAGATGGTAAACGCCTGCATCAGAATGCTGAGGTCGGGACAGTTCCCAGTCACGGGCCAGTCGGGCTTTTGCCGCAATCAGGTCCAGTTCTCCGAGGGCCCACATGGTCATGTCCAGGCCCTCTTCCAGGGCAACCTGACCGGAGAGCTCCATCAGAATCCGCCTGACTTCTTGATCTTCTTCAATCAGCAGGCGGGCAAGTTCGTTGTTGAGGGGAACCACGGAACCGGGCTCCACAAAGTAGGTCTGTCCGGAGGCAGAAGCGTCGATGATGATGCCCTGCACCTGATTCACGTAACTCGCCTTGATGGGCACCACGAAGCGGTCCCGGCGGATGGTGATCAGGTTCTCCTGCAGCATGTCTCCCCAGCGTTCCAGCACATCCTGCATTTTCTGGCGGATTTCGTTGCGCAGAGGATTCAGGCGGCGGCGGATCTGGCGGAGTTTGGGACTGGCATCATCACGGACAGAGCCGTCCCGATCGAGTTTCTCCAGTGCACTGCGCACCAGGTTCAGGTGGGAGCCGATGCTGCTGGCCACATCCAGCAGCGGTCCCCTGGAATTCATGGCGATGGCACGCTTGAGGGTCAGGGCAGCATCGAGGGTGTAGGCCACCTCGAGGATTTCCTTGCCGTCCAACTGTTTGCCCTCTCTGGAGCGGTGCACACCCGGGCGGATGTCCTGGATGCCTCCCAGATTCAGGCTGACCGAAAAGAGGGCATCTTCCACACAATCCAATTGGTACCGGATGAAGTCCGCATCCGTTGACGGTGTCAGGCTGTCTGCCCTTTCCACGCCCAGGCTGCTTGCGCAGCAATCCGCCAACGCAGAGCGGATTCTTGAAAAGTCCAGGGTTTGAAGGGTATGCGGGTCGAATAACACGCATACGAGTATATAATCTCAGGGCCCATTAGAGGGTGCATCGTTTGGCCTACGCTTGCGGATCACCATCCATACGCCAAGAACACCAACCAGAATCCCGAACAGAACAATGTAAATCTTATACTTGTCCCACCATTCCAGGACGAGGCTGCCAAAGTACCAGCAGGCCAGTTGCCAGATGGCGACCCACGACAGGGCACCGATGAAACTCCAGAAGGCATACTTCCAGAAGGGCATGCCCACTGCACCTGCATAGAGAATGGTTGGGGTGCGAATGAGGCCCATCCAGCGGCTGAAAAGAACCACACCCACCCCCCAGCGGTTGAACATGGAGCGCACCTCTTCGATGCCCAGAGACTCCCTGGCTTTTTTGGGAAGATATCTGGAAATGCGGTCTCCAAGCAGGTAACCCACCAGGTTGCCCATCCAGTTGCCGATGGTGCCCCAGGCGATGGCTTCAAAGAGGGTGGTCTTCCCCTGGTGAATGAAGATGCCCTCCACAATCCAGAGCACTTCAAAAGGAAGCCCTGGTGTGCCTATGCCCTCGATCAGGAGAAGCAGAAAGAGCAGCAAATGAACCACAATGGGAGGTAAATTGAGCAACCAGTCCTGAAATTGTTCCACGTCTATCCTTTTACGCACTCACCATAGCAGAGGTTCCCACAAAAAAAGAGACGGGGATGACCCTCGCCTCTTTCTGAACCAGGTTCAATTTTATTTCTTCTTCAGGCGGGCCAGAGGGGTGAGGGCACCGTACACCTGATCGCCCACTTTGGCGAGGAACTCAAAATCCTCTCCAAAGAGCACCAGATCCACCTGGGAACCCCGTTCGATGAAAGAGACCTTCTGACCTGCACGGGTTCTCTCGCCTTCTGAGACGTAGGTGCTGATCTTGTTGACGAACTTGTCGGCAATCTCCACCATGGCGAGGCTCACACGTTCGTTGTGCATGAAGATGGTCTGGCGCTCGTTTTCCAGCTCATAGCGTTTGGCAAACAGGTCCACGGCCTTGCGCAGGTAGGTGAGCTGGATGTACTCCCAAAGGTCCACCATGGGCAGGTTCAGGTTGGTCTGGGTGTGCACGATGCGGTCCACAGAACCCGAAATGGGGGCATAGTTGAAGTGCACGTCCAGTGGGCTCATGTAAACGCCAATCAACCAGCCGGTTCCATCAGGGATGTCGGTCTTGGTGATCTCGGTGACGTCAATTTTCTGACCGAGTTTCTCGCTGTACACCTTGCCGTCTTCGATACGGCGGATGTAGACCACCTGTCCATCACAGGGAGAGAGGATCAGGTCAGGGTCATTGGGAGAGACACGGATCGGGTCACGGTAAAACCAGATTTTCTGCAGGAACAGCACCACCAGGCCCCAGATGGCGGCCACAGGAATCAGGATTTTGAGGATGCGTTTGAGTTTCATACCCAACCATTGTAACCGCACATCCCTGAGAAATCAGCGGGAAAGATCGGCAGTCAGGGGTTCCCCAGGCCCAGGAGAAAGACCCTGGTGACCCTTCCATCTCAGGGCACAAGCTTTTACTCTGGGACCATTGAAAGCAGGTTTGACATGACCCCACAGGAAATGGAACAGGAACAGATCAGGCTGGCACCACAGGTGATTGTTCCAGATGCAGGACAGGGCTATTTTGCTCAGGAAGACGATGTGGTCTTTGCTCTGGACATCCATTATGCAGAGAACACCGCCCATGTGGGCCTCCATGCCCAGACCTTCCACGGAAACACGCTGGGAAGATTTGTGGCCCGGTTTGAAACCGAAGTGGAGTATCTGCCTGGGTTTTTTGCTTTCCGGGAGGCCCCTCCCCTGCTCCAGATGATTGAGCAGGTCTGGGCAACAGGTTTAACTCCGCAACTGCTACTGGTGGATGGACATGGAGTTGCCCACCCCAGGCGGTTTGGAGTGGCCTGTCTGGTGGGCCTGAAAACAGGACTGCCCACCATAGGTTGCGCAAAGGAAACCCTTTTGCGGTATCAGGGTGACTTGCCAGATGCCAGGGGCAGCACCTTGCCTGTGCTGCTTGATGGTGATGGGGTGGGAACGGTCCTGAGAACCCAGACCGGCATCCGGCCTGTCTTTGTCAGCGTGGGCCACCTGATCAGCCTGCAGGAAAGCGAAAGGGTGATTCTCGAGCTTTCAGGCAAGTACCGGGTCTGTGATCCCCTCAGGCATGCAGACCAGCTTGCAAGGGCACATGCCAGACATGAAAAAATCCCAGATGCCACTGTGTTTTCTTGAACGTCTGGTTTATTTTTCTCTGGAGGTTTTGAGGTTCTCCTTGATGCCTTTATAGGCAATGTAGGGAAAACGGGGCAGGTAGTAGGTCAGCCAGCCTTCCAGACTCAGGTGATGGGCAGGAGGATGATCTGTCGTGCTGGACGGCTGCCACGTCCCGGTCCGATAACCTGAGTCCAGGTGTCTGAGGGCATGCTGGTAGTCTTGCTGGGCGGTGAGCTCAATCAGGTCATCGCTGATGGTGCGCTCCACCCATTTCAGGTCAAACCCCACGGTGTCATGGAGTTCTCTGGCCCGTTGCAGCATTTCTGGGGTCAGACCCTGGGTCGTCCACTGGGACCTCAGGCGGTTGTAATCCTCCTGGCGGTAAGGCAGAGCGTCTTGCAGTTCTGCCACCCGGACAAGGGCCCTGATGATGGCCTCCAGTCTTTCCAGATCCCACACCGGATCGAACACCCGCACCTCAATGGTTCCGAGCCTGCGGGTGATGATCAGGTCCTGAAAGCGTTTGTAAGGATCACTGGTGATCCCTCCCAGGGCATAAGACCCATGCATGCGGTAACTGGGACCAAACACCTCTGTTCCGCGAAAGGGGCTGGAAGCTGTTGCAAGGGCGAGCACAGGTAGAAAATAAGCCACATTCTGGTAGATGCGCTCACGATCCTGCACTGGAACACCCAGGTGGATGTGCAGGCCAGCGGTGTTGTTGATGTCGTCCCGCTGGAACATGCCCGTTGCGGCAATCAGACCCGTGGGAATCACCGAAGCCACCTGACTGCGCAGCAACCTCAGGGAATGCAATACATTTTCTGCTGAGGTGCACACGGGAGTAGACACTTCCAGGGCACTCATCAGACCCTGCTTTGCCCCTTCACCGCGCGTGAAGTTGCTTGCACTGTGGGTGAAGTAATGGTGGGGATCTTTGCGGAGCAAACGTGCCAGATGGGTCAGTCCAATCATGTGGGGTCTGCCCTGATAGAGCACAAAAAATTCTTCTTCCAGCCCGAGGGTCAACATAACACTCAGGCAAGTATACCCACAGGCAGGTGAAAATGATGCAAAAAGGGCGGATCTTGCTGAACATCCAGGTCTTCATGTGAACTCACATCAAATTTTGCTATAACTCAGAATCGTGAAGAGGTTCCGCCGTTTCAAAATTCGTCTGCAAAGGGACCGCTGGAACCCGCTCAACACCCTGATTTTTCTGGTGATTTTCTCCCTCTTTATTGCGGCAGGAATCAACGGCTGGGGTTTTCTGTTCACCGGAAAATGGGTGGTTGCCGGAGTGGAACATGCGGCAAAACAGCTGCCCGACCATGTCCCTGTGCGCGGTCGGGTGCTGGTGCTGTCCCCTCACCCGGACGACGAAACGCTGGCTGCAGGAGGCCTCATTCAGGATGTGCTGCAACACCACGGTGAGGTGGCTGTGATTTTCCTGACCAACGGAGACGGCTTCCCCTGGGATGCCCGGTACTCCAGCAGGAAACTGATGGTCAATGCCAGCGTGTACCTGAAACTGGGCCGGGTGCGCCAGACGGAAGCCACCCTTGCCACCAATGCCCTGGGGGTGCCTGCCAAGAACGTGTATTTTCTGGGCTTCCCGGACCGTGGGCTGCGCAGTGTGTACCTGACCAATTACCTGATCCCCTACAAGAGCAGGTATACACAGGTGGACCGGGTGCCCTACACCAATGCGTACAAACCGGGCAGTCCCTACACAGGACAGGAACTTGAACGCCAGGTGCTGGAGATTGCCCGCAAGTTCAATCCAGATGTGATTCTGGCCCCCACCCCTCTGGACCAGCATCCAGACCACCAGGCCACCTCCTTCATGTCGAGCCGGGTGCTCAGCGAGCTTCCGAAAGCCCGGATTCTGTATTATCTGGTGCACGGTGGGGTCGAGTGGCCGCTCCCCAAGGGCTACCATCCCAGTCTGCCTCTCAGTCCTCCTGCAGAGACCAGTCAGGGCATTGAGTGGCAGAAGTATCCCCTTTCTCCTGCTCAACAGAAACAGAAATACAAAGCCATGCAGTACTACAAATCCCAGCTTCAGCTTCTGGGCCGCTTCATGCAGGCCTTCAACCGCGAAAATGAGCTGGTGCTTCCTCCCGCAATGGATGTGCACGATGATCGAAAAAACCCCTGATGGCAGCCTGACCGTGTTCAGTGCGAAATACCAGCAGCATTACCATTCCAGCCATGGTGCCCAGACCCAGGCACAGGTGGTGTACCTGCAGGGCTCCCAGACCCACCTGCACCCTTCACCCAGGGTGCTCGAAGTCGGCTTCGGTGTGGCCATGAATTTTCTGACCACACTGCAGGATGCAGTGGCCAGAAATGTACCTCTGCACTATCTTGCATACGAATTTGATCCCATTCCAGTGGAGGTGCTGCGAGAATACACCCACGCTCACCCCATGTTCGAGCATTCCGTCTGGCAGCAGATCTTGCAGGTCTGGGGGCAGAGTTTCCAGGTCACAGAAGGCCAGATCACTGTGGAGGTGCAGGTGGAGGATGTTACCGTGGCAGACTTCCCTTCCGACTGGGCCACTGGTTTTTACCTGGATGGCTTTTCCATTGCTGTGAACCCTGAGGTCTGGACCCCGGAATTCTGCAGGAAAGTGGCCTCCAGCATGCAGGTGGGCGCACATCTGGCCACATACAGCGCTGCTGGAGCGGTCAGGCGCGCCTTGCAGAACGCAGGTCTCCAGGTGACCAAGCATCGGGGATTGACCGGAAAACGGGAATTTGTCACGGCAGAAAAGGTTGCGAAGTGAAACCCCTGATCATCGTTGGAGGAGGCATTGCCGGGAGTGCTCTGGCCTACTTTGCAACCAAGGAAGGTCTGGAGACTGTTCTGGTGGATGCAGGAAAGCATGCCGCAAGTGACGTGCCGAGTGCCCTGATCAATGCTGTGCGCGGACAGAATGGTCATGTGGTGGAAGGAGGGCTTGAGGGAGCCCGTTTCACCTTTGCCCTGCTGGATGAGCTCAGTGCAGCAGGTTTTGAGGTTCCCCACTCCAGAGCAGGCATCTACCGCCCGGTTCCTGATGAAAAGACCTTCCTGAAGTGGATGAAGAACCTTCCTGAGAATTATCCCCATGAGTGGCTGGAACAGGCCCCCGCAGAAGTTCATTTGCAGGAGCACTGGTACAGGGTGCTTTATCTGCCTGTGGGTGGATGGGTCGATGGTCAGGCGTTCTGTGCAGCCCTGCGCATTGCAAGTGGAGCCAGGGTCATCCGGCAGACAGCTGTAAGCATCGTTCCAGACAGGGTGGTCTTGCAGGATCAAACTGCTCTGGAGGGCACAGTGGTATTCTGCGGAGGGAGTTACGGGGCCTCACAGGCAGGTTTTGCAGGCACCCACAGAAGGGGCAGCCTGCTTTTGCTTCAGGACACGCTCTCTCCCCTGCCCGTGAGTTTTGGCATTTATGCCACACCAGCACGCAAAGGAGGTGTTCTCGGGTCCACATTTGAAACGCCTGAAGACCGCTGCAGCCCACAGGGCCTGCCCCTGAAGTCACTGAACTGGCTGCTGGAGAAAGCCCGGCTCACCTTCAGAACCCTGGAACCGAACTTCAGTGGGGTGTGGACCGGTGTGAGGTACTCTGGAGCTACCCTGCCTGAAGGCCTCCTCACCCTCACTGCCCTGGGGTCCAAGGGATTTCTGCTGGGGCCGAAGCTGGCCCGGGATATGGTCCAACAGACACTAATACCGTTACTACACCAGTAAACGATCCAAAAAAAAAGCCCATGTGTCAGACCCCCGGCGTTCCCTATTCAGTGACATGGTGGGGAGTGTACACCGCATTAACATAAGAACGTTTGAGGAGGTACACCATTTATGGCGAAACACCGCATCTGCATCATTGAAGGCGACGGCATCGGACACGAAGTGATCCCTGCAGCCGTTCGCGTGCTCGAGGCCACCGGCCTGGATCTCGAATTTGTCACTGCCCACGCAGGCTATGAATACTTCCTGGACCACGGCACCACCGTTCCGGAAGCCACCCTGGAAGCCGTGGAGAACACCGACGCCACCCTGTTCGGTGCAGCCACCAGCCCCAGCAAGAAAGTGGAAGGCTTCAAAGGGGCCATCCGCTTCATGCGCCGCCACTTCGACCTGTACGCCAACGTCCGTCCCACCAAGACCCGTCCTGTAGATGGTGCATACCAGAACGTGGACCTGATCCTGGTGCGGGAAAACACCGAAGGCCTCTACGTGGAGAAAGAGCGCGTCGAGGGGGACAAAGCCATCGCAGAAGCCCACATCAGCAAGCGGGCCAGTGAGCGCATCGGCAAGTACGCCATTGACCTCGCCATGAAGCGCCGCAAGAAACTGGCTGTGGTCCACAAGGCCAACGTGCTGCCTGTCACCCAGGGCCTGTTCCTGAACACCATCATGGAAGAAGCCAAAAAAGTGGACGGCCTGCAGAGCTGGGACGTGATTGTGGACAACTGCGCCATGCAGCTTGTGCGCAACCCCTCCCAGTACGATGTGCTGGTCGCCACCAACATGTTCGGGGACATCCTCTCTGACCTCGCAGCAGGTCTGGTGGGCGGTCTGGGCATCGCTGCCTCCGGCAACATCGGCGACAAACACGCCATCTTCGAAAGCGTGCACGGCTCCGCTCCCGACATCGCTGGCAAGGGCATCTCCAACCCCACCGCCACCATCCTGAGCGCTGTGATGATGCTGGAGCACCTCGGGGAGTACGAAACTGCTGGCCGCATTTCCAATGCCATCGACAAAGTGCTCACCGAAGGTCCCCGCACCGGAGACCTGGGCGGCACCGCCAACACCCAGCAGTTCACCGACGCTGTGATCAAAGCTCTGGGCTGAACCCAACCTTTCCAGTCCCTCCTGTGCAAACACAGGAGGGGTTTTTCTGTGAGATTCCAGTGAGCCAGAACGCAATAGAATCAGGCATGAAGACTTTCATTATCACCAACCAAAAAATGAATCGTTTGCAATTGTTCTGGTTGCACCTGCAAATGACCTGGAAGATCAGGGCCGCAGTGCCTGCATTCTTGACGGACAGTGCATGGTCAGGCACCCTGGAGCCAGACGGCACTTTGATCGGCATGACCATCGACACCCGCAGAGGACACCTGCTGGAAATGAGTCGATCTCAGCTTGTGATTTACGATCTCCAGACCGGAAAAAGACTCAGAACGCTGCAACCAGACTGGATTGGACAGGTGGCCTACCATCCAGATGATGTGCTGATTGTCTCGGGTTCAGAACGCACCTGGGTGGTTTCTGCAGAAACTTTTGAAATCCTTCACGAGCATCCATGGGGCGGATGGGTGAGCAAAGACGGGTCGAAAGTCATCACGCAAGAACATGAGCAGGGGGTCCATGATGCCATATCAGGGCAGGTTCTGTGTACCCTCCCTTTTGATCCGCAAGTGATCAGGTGTGTGGATTTCAGTGAGGATGGGCGGTATGGCCTGCAAGCTGTCTCAAGGGATGCAGGAAAAACCTGGCTGTCCCAGATTGTGGATCTCTCAGATGGAACGGTCAAGACCACCCTTCCAGTCTTCATCCATCCTGAGCGGAAGGACCAGAATGGACCCTGTGTTCTGAGCCATGACGCAGAAAACCATGTGCTGGCCGTTGGATACCGCAATCACATGCTGCAGATTCTGGACACGCGAAGCTGGAATCCCATGCATGTGCTTGACCTCTACGGTGAAGCAGAAGGATATGTGGGTCTGCACCTGAGAGATGGAGTCCTGCACTACCTGACCCCCAACCATCTGGGAAGGTTTGACCTCTCAACCGGAGAACACCAGCAGACTTCCTGCCAGAGCCATGGATTTGAAAAATTCCTTTACCATCTGGGGATGTGGGTGCTGCAAACCTACACCATGTGTTCTGCACTGACGGGAAGCAAGATCCTCTGGGAACACCAGAATCAAAGAGATCTTCCAGCAGAGGAGTGCACGTTGCACCTGAAGGTGAGCCGTCCCGAAAGTTTTTTTTCAGGTCATCTCAGGTGGCAAGGCCAGAGCTTTGCAGTCTCAGGAACCCTTGAGGCCCAGCATCATCCCCTGATGCGTCAGCAGCGAACCTCAATTCGCCTGCAGGGTGTTTTGAAAGCAGAAGATGGCACGCTCTGGGGACGCCTGTCTCTGAACGTGCATCCTCCCCAGAAGGAGCAATCGCACCCTGCGCTGTCCTGTTCCATCTGGCAGGACCAGAAGTGGTGCAGTGGGATCTTTGTGCCTTTGAACCTTTAAGTAGAGTCTGAAACAGATGCCCTTTGCAACCCCAGTGCTGTCAGTCCCAGACTGTCACAACCTTCCTGGGTGGGGAGGGCACACCAGCCTTTGACTGCACATTTTTCACAACCCGTCTGTTTGGTGGTGACCCACTGCACGTAACCCCGCATCTGCAGCATCTGGATCATGCCTGAGAGGGCCTCTTCACTGACCCCGAGGTGCAGAGCAAGGCGCTCAGGCTTTTGAGGACCGGTTTTCAGGAGGTGCAGGATATGGTCCAGTGGCCCTATCGTGCCATTCACAAAAACCCCTTGAAGAACTGGTAGGTCAGAACGGCCAGCAACCATGCTGTGACGATCTGGTAGGTCACCGTGATCCAGGCAACCTTTCTCCCCTGCTCGTTGGCAATGGCGGTGATGGTGGCCACACAGGGCGTATAGAGCAGCACAAAAACCAGATAGGCCAGTCCAGAGGCAGCTGTGAATCCATGACGGAGGGCAGCAATGAGGTTGTTTTGCGAACTGTCAGGAGCATCCACTGAGAAAGACGGGAGGGCCATCAGGCCTGGAATGGCAGCCACGGACTGTTGAACAGCAATCCAGAGCCCGGAAAGCAGGTGCTCAAGACCTTGCAAGACACCAAAGGGAGCCACTGCAGTGGTCTGCTGACCCAGGTAAATCTGCCCCAGGGTTCCCACCACCACTTCTTTTGCCACAAAACCTGGAATCAGGGCACCTGTGGCCTGCCAGGTGTCAAAGCCTGCCCAGCGGAAGATGGGGGCAGTCAGGGCACTCACCCAGCCAAAAAGTGAGTTTTCAGGTGCAACTGCTGCGAAGTGCCCTCCCATTTGAACAGGAATCGACAGGGTGAGCCAGACCAGGACCACAGCCATGAGTACGGTGGTTCCTGCCCGCCGTACAAAAGCTGCTGTGCGTCTGGAACCCTGTTTCCACAACACCTGCCTTGCGGGCAACCGGTAAGGGGGAAGTTCCAGCACAGTCACCGAGCCTGTGGTGGGCAGCATGCGGGTGATGAGTGCTGCAAAACCCAGAGCAACCACCAGACCCAGCACGTACATTCCCCACACCACCCAGCTTGCGTAACCTGCAAACAGGGCTGCACTGAAAACCACATATACAGGCAGTCGGGCCGAGCAGGACATGAAGGGCACGACCATGCTGGTGACCAGACGGGCCCCTGGGCTTTCCAGGGTGCGGGTGGCATACACTGCGGGTACATTGCAGCCAAAGCCCAGAATCATCGGAATGAAGGCCTTGCCATCCAGGCCCACCGAGCGCATCAGGCGATCCATCAGGAAGGCGGCGCGGGCCATGTATCCGCTGTCCTCCAGAAAACTCATGGCGAGGTAAAGCACCAGCAAGGTGGGAAGAAAGGCCAGAACGGTTCCAACCCCTGGAATCACGGCACCCAGCAAAACCGAACTGACTGTTGATGGGGCATGCAGCATGTGCAACACAGCTGAGACCCACCCAGAAACAGTGTCCTGCAGAGGCCCTCCAATGAAATCCACAAAAGGCTGGGCCACACTGAAGGTCAGGCGGAACACGCCAAGCATCAAAAGCAGAAACACGGGGATGCCCAGAATCCGGTGAAGCAGGAGCGCATCCAGCCTTTCTGTCAGGGTGCGGCGTTTCTCTGCAGTGGTGATTGCAGCCCCGGCGATCCGGTGGGCTTCTGAGTAACGCTGGTCTGCCAGATCCATGAAGGGATCAATGCCTTTCCCGCTGAGGTCCTGCAGCAAGCGGTCCGCATCGGCAACCACATCCTGGTGCCCAGTGATGGTCAGCCTTGAACGCAGTGTGGCATCTCCTTCCAGCAGCATCGAAGCCAGAAAGGGTCTAGCGTAGGGCAGAAGTTTCGGGTGTGGAGCCATGGCCTTGCAGAGGTGCTTTATGGACTCCAGCAAGGCCGGAGGCGGCTTCACCTGATATCCAGGCTGTGCAGGAGGATGAAGCATGTGCTTCTTGAGGTCCTGCACCCCTTTGCCCTGCGATGCCACCATCTCGATGACGGGTACTCCCAGTTCCTGCTCCAGTTTTCTGGGGTCAATGGACAGGCCCTTGTTTCTGGCCTCATCCATCAGGTTGAGGGCCACCACCATGGGCAGGCGAAACTCCAGAAGTTGCAGGGTCAGGTAAAGGTTGCGTTCCAGCTGACCTGCATCCAGCACATTGACAATCAGATCCGGGGCACTGTCCAGCAGGGCCGTCCGGGCAATGAGTTCCTCCGGGGTTTGCGGACTGAGCGAGTAGGCTCCTGGCAGGTCGGTCAGATGGATGGAGGTGCCATGCAGGTCAAAACGGGCTTCCCTTTTCTCAACAGTGACCCCGCTCCAGTTGCCCACTTTCAGGTGGGTCCCAGCGAGGGCATTGATCAGGGTGGTCTTGCCCACATTGGGGTTCCCGATCACCAGGACCGTTCTGGCCTGCATGGCAACAGTCATCCGTGGACCCAGATCTGCTTCATGTCCTGAAGCCTCAGGGCAAAATGGGTTCCACCGACCACCAGTTCCACTGGATCACCGAGGGGAGCTTTGCGAATCACCTGTATGGAGGCCCCGGGGATGAATCCCAATTCGAACAGGCGTTTTCGCATGGGGTGGGCAGGGTGAATGCCGTGCAGGGTCACTGTCTGTCCGAGGTCAATGGTGCTGAGTTCTGTTCGCATGTTAATCCCGACTAAAGATATCAGGATTGCATAAAATCAAATGTCCCAGCGTGTGAGAATCTGGTAAGAGAACCTGCGTACACTGGAACCATGGCGGTTGCGCCGCTTCTTTGCCGAATACGGTGAGATGTTTTTCCCATTCTTTCATGGCCCTCTGGTTTCAGGGGGCCTCCATTTTGACTGATTTATCATGGGGTCATGAGCAACCTGATGCTGCTGGACCAGACCCTGTGGATTCTGGAACAGAAAATCTCAAATCAGATCTATGACTTTCCTTTTGAACATCTCTTTGCCTGCAGCCATCCATACCACATTCCTGCTGAAGTGCAGGCGATTGCCCGCATTGGAGCCATCCCAGACTATCCTGCTTTTTATCAGGAATGGCTGCATCAGGGAGTGCGGATGATCAACACACCCGACGAACACCTGCGGGCGTCAGAACTGCCAGGGTGGTATCCCCTGCTGACCGATCTGACCCCCAGGAGCATCTGGTTCGATCACCTTCCCTCCAGTGAAGACATCGAAAGGCAGCTTGATTTTCCGGTTTTCATCAAAGGAGCCCGCCAGACCAGCCAACATCAGGCTTCCCTCTGTGTGGCCAGCGACTCAACTGAGCTGAAGTCCATTCTGGAAGGATACCAGCAAGATCCCATTTTGTACTGGCAAACCCTGGTTTGCAGAGAACTTTTGCCGCTCAGAATCCTGCAGGAAGGTCAGGGAGATCAATTGCCTGTGGCTTTTGAATTTCGCACGTTCTGGTATCGGGGGGAACTGGCTGGTCTGGGCCGTTATTGGCTGGATGGACCTCCGTACTCAGCCAACAGGGAAGAACTGCAGGACCTCCTGAATACAGCCAGAACAGTGGTAGAGCGTCTGAACGTGCCTTTTCTGGTGGTGGATGTGGCCCAGACTGCGTCAGGACGCTGGGTGGTCATTGAATGCAATGATGCACAAGAGAGTGGTTATGCAGGTGTGTCAGCAGTGGCCCTCTGGCAAAAGATCATCGAACTGGAAAAGAAGTCCTCTGTGGATTAATGCTTTCGTTGCCTCAGGGCCTCATACAGCAATAAAGCTCCAGCAATCCCCACATTCAGGCTGTCTGCTGTCCCCTGCATGGGGATGACCACCTGCTCTGTGGCCTGATGCATCCAGAATTCACTGAGGCCCTCATGCTCTGTTCCCAGACAGATGGCGGTGGGTCCAGAATAATCTGCCTCCCAGTAGGTTTTCTGGGTGTGTGGTGTGGCTGCAAGAATGGTGAAGCTGCTCTGCTTCAAAAAATCCAGCAGTTCCTCATCCTGGACAGCATGAACAGGCTGAGTGAACACACTTCCCTGACTGGCCCGGATGACATTGGGGTTGTACAGGTCCGTACCTTCCCCAGTGATGAAGACAGCATCAACCCCCACACCGTCCGCAGTGCGCAGCAAAGCACCCAGGTTCCCAGGTTTTTCGAGGCCCTGCAAAACCAGCACCAGGGCCTGTTCAGAAAGGTGGAGCTCCTGCAGATCAAACTCGGGCAGAACAGCCAGAGCCAGGATACCGTCGGGGTTTTCCCTCAGGCTGATCTTTTCAAAGGCTGGCCGTGACAGGCGCACCTGCTCCACGGCATCAAAATCCTGGTACAATTCCAGGGCTTCGGGACTGAAAAAGCCCTCGCAAAAATACAGTTTTTCAACTTCAACTCCAGCCAACAGGGCACGGGAGGCCTCCCGTGCACCTTCAATCAGGAATTTGCCTTCCTTGCGACGGTGCCTGCGGTCATGGAGTTTGACCAGGGTTTTGAGCTCAGGGTTCTGGGTGCTGGTGATCTCTTTCATGGGTCTGCTTTCAGATCTTCCATGCTACTACAACCTGTTCAGGCCCACAGCAGGATCGCTGGTCATGAAACTCACCTGAGAGGAAGCTGTGTTTATGAATTCATGCATCTTAAAATCCTGAGAATCCAGACTTTAAACTGAACCCATGCTAAAACGTGCCTTCCTGTGTGCAGGGCTGATGGTCCTGCTCGCTGTTTCATGCAATCAGGTCAGCTCTGATCCCCTGAACAACCCAGAAACTGGAATCACCACCATTCCTGTTCAGGACAGCATCTCTTCCATGGCCACAGCCACCATCAACAGCCAGATCCTCACCCTGGTGAATCAGGCAAGAGCGACTGCAAGGAAATGTGGCACCACCTCTTATGCCGCTGCCCCTGCCCTGAAACTGAACACATTGCTGACCAATGCAGCACAACTCCACAGTCAGGACATGGCAAGCAAGAATTTTTTCAGCCACACAGGATCAAATGGCAGCAGCCCATTTGCCCGCATCACGGCACAGGGTTACCGCTGGAGCACGGCTGGTGAAAACATCGCTGCTGGATATGGCACTGCTCAGGCTGTGGTGTCTGGATGGCTCACCAGTCCTGGACACTGCGCCAACATCATGAATCCCAGATTCAAGGAACTGGGTGTGGGTTATGCCTACAGCAGCACCAGCACCTACAAGCACTACTGGACCAACACCTTCGCTGCACCATACTGATTCTTTGAAAGTCGAGATCCCTCCTGACATGCCAGGAGGGATCATTGATTTGAGTGTAGCACGAAGAAAAAAAATCTCAAATGTGTCTCCTCACTTTATTTTTCATTGAAGTGGTCAACAATAGATCTCCATCAGGAGGAACAGCATGGAGACCGATCTGACCCCAGTCACCTGGGGAAACATTTTGTTGCAGTTGCTGAGAAAAAAGGACATTGAAGGCAGAATCAAATTTGCAGAAACCCCAGATCTTCCAGACTTTGTTTACATTGAACTTGCAAGTGATGAAGAAGCCGAGGTGGTTCAGGCCGTCTTGAACAATCCAGCACTTTCCACCAGATTGCTCAATCAGATTCTTCCAGATGTGAGACCCTGGCAGTTCAATGATGTTTTGATCAGGAGCCTCAGCGAAACCCACCCAGATCTCCATGAGGAAGCTGTTCGCAATTTGCTGGGTGCATCTGCGCAGTGGGAAACTTATATTCTGGTCAGTCGGCACGCCAATGTCCCAACCAGACCGCTCGTGAAATCCATATCGGAAATGGCAAAACATGTCACTCCCGAGGCCATAACCGAATTGGCCACCCGAATTTTGCAGAAACATCCTTTCGAGCCTGCCGACTTTCCCTGGGAAGACATTTTAAAAACCTCGAAAGTTTCATTTTTTCTGTCTTCTCCTGCTTTTCCAGTTGCAGCTCTGGAGTTCTGGGCCAGACAACATGCTCAGAAAGTCCAGGACCATCCCAGAAACCTTGCATATCATCTTGTTGGTCAGGTGATGCTGCATCCCAACGCTTCTCCTGTCGTCTGGGATTGCTTTCTGAAAAGCGCTGTTTTCATGCGGCGAGATGCTGGCTGGGATTTTCAGGTGCTGGCACCGCTGTTGAAAAGACCTGATCTCTACAGTGACCAGAAAGCATTGATTGAAAGCTACATCCGACTGAAAAGCAAAAAAACAGGCAGCCATCGGCCACCTGTTTGACAATGCTGGGTCTTACTTGCGCATGCTGGGATTGAGGATCTTCTTGCGCAGACGAATGTTCTGGGGGGTGATTTCCACCAGTTCGTCTTCCCCGATGTACTCCAGGGCGTCTTCCAGGGTCAGGCGCTTGGGGGGAATCAGGGTGAGGGCCTCGTCGGCACCGGCACTGCGTACGTTGGTCAGCTTCTTGTTTTTGCAGACGTTGACGTTCATGTCCCCTTCGCGGGCATTTTCGCCCACGATCATGCCGATGTACACCTCGGTGCCAGCGTCAATGAAGAACTGGCCACGGTCCTGCAGTTTGAAGATGGAGTAGGCAAAGCTGGGGCCGTTTTCCATGCTGACCAGAGAACCGTTCTGGCGGGTTTTGAGTTCGCCAGCCCAGGGGAAGTAACCGTCGAAGATGTGGCTCATGATGCCTTCACCCTGGGTCATGGACAGGAACTGGGTGCGGAAACCGAACAGGGCGCGGGAAGGAATTTTGAACTCCACACGCACACGGTTGCCCTGGGGCTCCATGTTGACCATCTGACCCTTGCGGCTGGACAGCACACCGATCACGGTGCTGGAGAACTGCTCGGGCACGTCAATCACGAGGTGCTCGACAGGCTCGGAGACCACACCGTCGATTTCGCGGGTGATGACCTGGGGTGCACCAACCTGCACTTCGTAGCCTTCACGGCGCATGGTTTCCAGCAGGATGGAGAGGTGAAGCTCACCACGACCGGAGACCTTGAACTCGTCAGGGCGGATTTCTTCAACTTTGAGGCTCACGTTGGTCATGACTTCCTTCTTGAGGCGGTCATTCAGGTGACGTGAGGTGACGTATTTGCCTTCCTTGCCAGCGAAGGGGCTGGTGTTGGGCTGGAACACCATGGACACGGTGGGTTCGTCCACGGTGATGATGGGCAGGGCTTCGGGATCGGCGAGGTCAGCGACAGTTTCACCAATCTGGGCGTCTTCGATTCCGGCCAGAGCCACGATGTCCCCTGCGCTGACCTCATCCACTTCCAGGCGTTTCATTGCCAGGTGGGTGAAGGGCTGGGTCACACGGGTCTTGGTCATGGTGCCATCTTTGTGCATCAGGTTGACGAATTCACCCTTTTTGACCTTGCCGCGCTTGACGCGACCGATCACGATGCGGCCCAGGTACTCGCTGTAGTCAAGGTTGGTGACCAGCATCTGGAAGGGAGCATCAATGTCCACAGAGGGTGGGGGGCAGTGGTCAAGCACCATCTCGAAGAGGTCAGAGAAGTCGTCTTTGGGGTTTTCCAGATCCTTGAACGCCTTGCCCTCACGGGAGATGGCATACAGGATGGGGAAATCGAGTTGCTCGTCGGTGGCACCGAGTTCGGCCATCAGGTCGAAGGTGAGGTTGACCACTTCTTCAGGACGGGCGTCCTGACGGTCAATCTTGTTCACCACCACGATGGGGCGCAGGCCAAGTTCCAGGGCTTTGCGCAGCACGAAACGGGTCTGGGGCATGGGGCCTTCGGCGGCGTCCACCAGCAGGAGGCATCCGTCGACCATGCCGAGCACGCGTTCCACTTCTCCACCGAAGTCGGCGTGTCCGGGGGTGTCCACGATGTTGATCTTGACGCCCTTGTACATCACGGCGGTGTTCTTGGCGAGAATGGTGATTCCACGCTCTTTTTCAAGCTGGTTGGAGTCCATGGCGCGTTCTTCGATGACTTCGCCGTGTCCGAGTTGTACGGTCTGTTTGAGGAGCCCGTCCACCAGGGTGGTTTTCCCGTGGTCCACGTGGGCAATGATTGCAATGTTGCGGTATTCCATCTGTCTACCTTTCTTACCTGTCGGCTTTGGCCTGTGATGGGTCTTTGCGAAGCTTGAAAGGTAAACGGTCTCCTGACCTTCTCACTCGCTTCTCTTGCCCAGCGGTGCTGGACAGGGGACCCACTTGGCACCCAAACGAATATTGTACACCTTTGTCAGCTCTGTTTGGCGTACTTGGGAAGAGACAGATGTACTTTTTGAATGCATCTGGTCTGTTTTCTTCTGGAGGACACTGGAAAATGGCTGACAAGCTAAACCCCCGAGTTTGAACTCGGGGGCAACTTTGGCGGTCCGGACGGGATTTGAACCCGCGACCTACTGCGTGACAGGCAGTTATGCTAACCGCTACACTACCGGACCATCCTGTGTCACTTCACTGTGTGCGCCGCTGTTTTGCTGCGCTCAGTGCATATAGAGAATATTCGATCATGAAAAAAAGAAAGTGATTTCTCCCACATTTATAATCCAGCTGTCGCGCCAAAGATTTTCTGTCAAAACCTGCAATTTTTTTCTGTCAAAAGTTTTGACATTTATTTTTTGCAGGTTTGACAGTTAATTTTTGTCAATCACCCGAACACGGTGACAGCCACAAACCGTGGAACGCGGGGTTGCCCCCCGGAAGATGCACAGTAGAACTGGAACCCATTTGCATCCACGTTGGGGGCATTCAGACCACTGCTGCTGATGTACGCGATGGTGGCAGTGACCTGATCGTCCGACCCAATGATGGACATGGTGTACCGTGCCACGGGCTGATTGAAGTTCACCCGGAATTGCGTGTTCCCCCCCCCAGCATCAATTGCAGTCACGCTTTGGACCACCCCGGTACAGGACGCTGAGCCTGGAGCTGTGCCATTGAAAATCACACTGCCAATCACGCCACTGCTGGGAGCAGCCTGATTGAGTCGGTCAGCCAGCGTCCCCTCAAAGGTCAGCCAGCGCACACCAATTTCACGGGCGTCCGTGGAGCTTCCCGACGCCTTGCCGTTGTAGGTCAAAAGCGCCCGTCCATCGTCTAACCAGCACAGGCTGCTGGAACCCACCACGGATTCCCATGCTTCCAGATCGCTGAACAGGGTGCCACCATAGGTCCAGCCGGTCAGTCCTGAGGGGTCTGTGGTGTACCAGTAGTCGGGTTGCGGGTGCATCCCTGCAGCGTCCAGCACCTGGATGAGATGTCCATTCGGCATCTGGAGTGTGGCCGCTTCCTCCACCTTCAATCCCGAAAGGTTGCCCAACAGGTAGGCCGGTTTTTTCGTCCAGGGTCCAGTCCAAGACCCCATAGGTGCAGTCGCCACACCCATATAAGGGTCTGT
The DNA here is from genome assembly GCF_007990775.1 of Deinococcus cellulosilyticus NBRC 106333 = KACC 11606. Lineage (NCBI taxonomy): Bacteria > Thermotogati > Deinococcota > Deinococci > Deinococcales > Deinococcaceae > Deinococcus > Deinococcus cellulosilyticus. Next base: position 28,251 of record NZ_BJXB01000044.1, read on the forward strand.
GGCACCAGATTCTGAGCCGCTGTTCTGGTTCGTCATCCAGAACATGGTCAGCTGACCATTCAAAATCCGCACATCAGGGCTGTAATTCCCTTGGTTGCCTTCCCATGACAGTCCTGAGGGCTCCAGAACAGGCGTGGGATGCCACACGTAGGACGCAGGAGACGCCCAATTTGCACCTGCAGCACAGTGCAAGTACCCGATGACGATGGGTCCTGTGTACCACTGGCCGGGGAGTACAGTGGCCGAGACATAGACGTGCAGTTCGTCGGTGGTGTCATCGTACACAGCACAGGGCGAAAACACTGCCCCGCTGTTCCACTGACTTGCCACTGGATTGGGCACGATGACCTGCCCGAGTTTGGTCCAGGTCAGACCATTGTCGAGGCTGCGGGCCAGTCCGATGGTCGGGTGATACGGGGTGACATCTGTACTTGCTGCAGTGTAGAGAAGCCACAAAGCGGCCCTGGCCCGAAATACGAAAGCATCTCTCAGACTGCCTGCATCAAAACTGCCTGGAGCCCCACGAGTGAGCACAGGGTTTGAAGGGTTTTTGGAGATGGATGCCACCACAGGATGGGCCGCACTGGGAGCATAGTAGCCGTGGGGCATCCTCCATCCACCCCAGGTGTTGGCGGCGTTTCTGGCTTGCAAGTCCTCTGATCCACCTTCTCCAGAGCCCGCAGGACCCTGTGGACCCTGAATGCCCTGAGGACCTTGAGGACCGATCAGACTGTCCAGCCACTGTTCTTCGGTGCCACTGAAACCGTTCTGCACTGCGATTTCATAGGCCGATTTGCCGTTCGCTCCTGCAGGTCCCTGAGGTCCAGCAGGTCCCTGTGGACCCGTTCCACCACCACCGGATTCCTGCAGCTGTGTAATGGCCTGACCTTGCTCCTGCACGGTGGCCGCAAGATCAGCCAGTTGTTCGGTTGTTGCATAGGGTCCGTTCACGGTGGTGCCTCCGGTACAGCTGTCTTCGATGATTACAGTCACTTTAGGGATGCTCATGGATATCTCCTTTAATTCCAGGTTCCAATGACACGGATGGTGGCTTTGACAGGGTTGGGTGCGCCGTCCTGCAGC
>NZ_BJXB01000045.1 GCF_007990775.1 Deinococcus cellulosilyticus NBRC 106333 = KACC 11606
AAGAAGAGCAGACTGAAGTACTGGGACAGACTGCAGATGCTCTCCACCTGATGGGACAGGACATGCAGCAGGTAATCTTCGGGTTGCTTTGCGGCCTGCACTTGCTGCATGCGCTGCTGCAAGATGGAATGAAGGCGGTTGATCCCAAAGTTCCGGTGTTGGTCTTCTGCAGGACGACCAGAGCGGCAAGTCAGCACCAGAGAGCCAGAAGTGGCATCCAGCATCGACATGAATCTCAGGAGCCTGTCCGGGTGTTCTGTCAGGTGTGGAACCAGGTGGTCCATCACAAACACCGCTCCAGAAGTTCGGGTGGCCACGTTCTCAAAAGTGGACAGGACCTCCAGAAATTTGGTCTGGTTGTTGTGGTGGTGAGGGGCGCTGGTGTACCAGGAGAAGCGGTGCAGGTGGTAACAGGGGTGTACAAGCTGGGCAAACATTTCATCCTGTGATTCAGGTTGGACCGGGGAGGCGTAATGCACGTTGCGGCCCTGGGCCAGTGCCTCTTCAGCAATCCGGCAAGCGGCCATGCTTTTTCCGGTGAAGCTGGCACCTCCCAGAACAAGGACTGTGCGGCCCTGGGGCCACATCTGGGTGTTCATGAAGATGCTCACGGCGTCAAGCCCTGGGTACAGCTGCTGAATTTTGGACATGGGGGCCTCCAGAAAGGTGGGTTGCTTGAGGTCAGAACAGCAATGGAAATAGGTTCAGGGCCAGCAAGTAGACCACAGTGAACAGGGGATAGAACACGGTGCGGTTGACGTACAAGATTTGCTGCATGTCTTCTTTGGTGCAATACGGGTTCATCTTGTAAAGGACATCCACATTGTCCCGGCGTTGATGGAGAAGCACCGCAGTCAGCAAAAAACCCAGAGAGATGAGCACCTGAACCATCAGGGAGGCGTGCCCTGCGACCAGAAAAAACCCGGCCATGCCTCCCATCAGCAGGGCGCAAACGGTCACGAAGAATGCTCCGGTGATGGCCTGTGAGGTCTGCATGTCCAGGTGCCCCCTGATCATTGCTCGGAGTCTTCCAGAATGCCGATGATCAGGCTGAAAGGGGTCCCTGCAGGAATTTCGCCCACCCTCACAAACGTTTGGGTGTTGTCTGGGAGCTTGAACACTTTACCGAGTTCCCCGGCCAGCACCGTAGAGAGGGGCACAGCATTCTGGCTCTGCGTGGTGATGCCATTTCCAAAGGTGGTGGTGCTGCCGTTGGCGAGGCCCTGAGCATAGGTGTTCAGGCCATTCAGACCGCTGCGGAGCAGGTCCGCTGCGAGGTTGTAAGCCACGTCGCGGGTGGTTGCGGGAACACCCTGGATCAGACTGCCCGACTCGAAGCCCAGGGCAGCCACTTCGTACAGCTTGCCGTCTTTGACCATCCGGTTGAATTCCATCTGGATGCGAGACAGTTGGGTGTCCAGCACTGCATGGCCCACGAACATGCCCAGGCTGGTTTTCGCCACCACGGGAATCTGACGGCCTTGCACCGTGGCAATCCCGGTGACCAGCTGGGCATCGAGGATCTCGGTGGGGGTGAAGGTGGGGGCATTCGGATCAACCTGCTGACCCCCGCTTTGGGCAGTGCTGGAACCGCTGGAGGTCAGGGCAGCAGGAGCCGGGGTTTCAGCACCGAAAGGAGGCAGCACCGCAGAAGGAGCCTCAGCACCAGCAACCATGGCAGGACCACTGGGGTGAGTGGGGTCCCCAGAAACGTCATTTTGATCCGGGGTGGACGCCTTGCCCCTGGAGGCCACTTCGTTGACAGAGTTCCCTCCAGTGGAGGTTTTGCCTTTGGGGGTGAATTCAAAAACCGCTGTGGTGGACACGGGTTGTTTCTGTGAAGCGTTTACCTGGTAGGTCCCATTGCCCTCACCGCCTTTTTTGGAGCCTTGCTGGAACAGAATGGCGTTCTTGTCGTTGTAGCTCGGGTTGGTCTTGGAGCCCTGGTAGGACACCCCCCCTTTGTCCGCACCCTGCCCATTGGAGGCAGTGCTCTGGTACGCCAGGGCATTCTTGTCAGTGGTTTTGGGGGCAGAGCCCTGATAGGCCAGGGCGTTTTTGTCCTGCCACTGCTTTTTCTGCGACTGGTAGGCCAGGGCGTTTTTGTCTTGCTGCTGTTGTTGTGCGGCTTGATAGGCCAGAGCATTTTTGTCGGTGCCTTTGGGGGCACTGCTGCCCTGGTAGTTGATCGCCGGACGCTCCTGAATTTTGGTTTGGCCTTGAGAGGGAGGCGTCTGGTAAACAAGGTTTTTCAGGTTCTCGGCGGGGATGGTCTTCAGGTGGATGGGCTTGCTGGTTTGACCACTTGCAGCAGAAGTGTCACTGGCGAAAGGTTGGAGGGCCTGCCCTCCATTGCCAGAACCCTGAATGCCGGAACCCTGGTATTTCGGAAGGGTGGTGCTGGATTTGATGGTGATGGGGTAAGGCCGGGTGCTGACCGGAGTGATGGTGGGTTGAGAGGAAGTGGAGAGGGATGCATTTGTTGCAGTGGGTGTGCTGGGGTTGTGGCCTGCAGCAAAGGTGGATTGTCCAGAACTGGGTTGAAACTGTTCTGGGGTGTCGATTTCATGGAATGCTGGGGGGGGTGCGGGCACGTCACTGTATTCCGCAGTTGCTGTGGCATCAGCCGGGGCGAGGGCGGAGGTGGGGTCACTGTTTGATGGTTGGACACCATTGTCGAGCACTCCGGGGTCTTTGTTGGTTTCGCCCAGGAAGGCCTCATGAGGATCAGATGCCTGTGTGCCCTCAGGGGTGGAACTGGCAATCTCTTCCTGCCCGGAAGGGTTGATGCTCACCTGTTGATCTTCAGTGGTGTTGTTGGCCGCTTTCTTTTCTGGGAGGCTGGACAGGGTGAAGTAGCCGCCCACCCCGATGATGGTCACGGCTGCAAGCCAGACCATGGATTTGTTCTTGTCATAGACCATGCTTTTGCCATCTGAGCCGAGGCGCATGAACGCCTGGGTGCGGAGGCGGTCTGTGAGGTCCATCCACTTGCCCAGTGGGCTGCGTTTGGGGGTGTAGTCGGGAACCTGGGTGCTGGCGAACTCTGCTTGAATGGCGTCCCGGAGCTCCTGGGCTTTCTCGGGATGGCTTTTCTCAAAATCCGCAAAGAATTGAACAAAGTCAGGGCTGTCTGGAGCGGGAATCTCCAAGTTCAGGCCAAGGCGGGCAAACTCGGCCTCCAGGCGGTTTTTGGTGTCTGCGAAAGGTTGGTCACTCATGACAGACAGTGTACTCTTGTTTGTGAAAGTTTCATAGTGTAAAGTGAGAAACAGGCGTTCAAAGCGCTAAATCTCTTAGGAGGAATACGAATGTTTCTCAAAACCCTTCAAGCCCGTCTGATGATGCTGGTGTTCCTGATCGTTGGAGTGTCTGCGCCAGCATTCGCCCAGGTGATCACCGGGGGTGGTAATGCCAAGCCCGGTGATGTGATTGGTGATTCTGTCTGTAAAGGAAACGGTTTCCTCTCCTGGTTCACAGGCACCAAGCTGATCGCTGCCGGTCTGGCCGTGGCCCTGCTGGGTTACTTCATTGGCCGTCTGTTCGGCAAGCAAGGAACCCAAGAAGGCCTGTACGGTGCGATTGCAGGTATCCTGGGTCTGGCCGCCATCAAAGCCATCATCGCTGTCGTTGTCTCTGGATGCTGAACCTATAAACAAAGCCATCATCATGAACAAGCCAGCACAACGACGTCATGACGGGTATCGCACAGATACCCGTCACGGTATTTTGGGGAGCCTCACCGTTTACGACTTGATGGGCATCATTGGAAGCTTCTTGATGGGGATGGAAGCGGGAAAAAGGCTCTTTCCCAATGCATCCACCCAGACACTGTTTGCCGTGGGTTGTGCCATTTTGGCTTTCTTGGCAGTCATGGCTTTCCGCAGGCAAACCAGCAAATACCCCAAGCGCCATGTCCATTTCTGGCAGTTCTGGAGCGGGTATGACCGCTACGAGATTCAGCCTGACCAGAAGCCCATCCCTCTCAGGCCCTTTAAGAAGGAGGAGCAAGATGCTTAAGATTGGCTCCCAGCAGCAAAAACAGGTCAAGAAAGCACAACCTGACCGGGTGGGGAGCATCAATGAAACCCAGCCTTACTGGGATCTCGAAGATGACTTGATGGTGCTGGAAGACGGCAAAATTGAGTACGGCATCCGCATCAAGCCCCCCTCCAGAATGCGGGTCACAGACAGCACTCTGGATGCCAGGCATTTTGAACTGAAAAGCCTTTTGCAGCAAGGCGTGCCAGAAGGGGAACGGATGCGTCTTTACATCAAAGTTGCCCCCACATCCAAAAGCACCCTGGAAACCTACTTCCCCAAAGCGGAAAGCAAGAACCCTAAAGCAGCGTATCTGGTTTCAGAACGCCAGAAATTGCTGGATGACCTGCGTAAAAAACGTGTGCTGAAACGGTGGGAGTTTTTTGTGACCTGCACCTGCACCCCCCCCATGCCGTTTGCGGTCACGAACCCACCCACCGAAACGCACTTGCAGAAGGCTGTGCTGTGGGCCAGAACCCAGCGTAATCAGTTGCTCCTCAAACTCAAACAGGCCGGGTACCTTGCAGAAACAATGTCCCAGCAGGACATTTTTAGTGAGTGCTACAAGTATGCCAACCTGGATCTGATCAGCAGCACCCCTCCCAAGTTCATCAAGGAGGGTCCAGAGCGTTACGCAAACGCCCCAATGATCAAAGGCCAGCGGGACTTTTTGACCCTCAAACGCCAGATTTTCCACACTCCAGTGAACCTGGAAGACCACAACAAGGTGGTGGTGGGTTCTACACTGGTGTACGCAGTTTCCCTGTATCAACTTCCCAGGGTGACGGAGTTTGGTGTGCTTGGAGCCATTGCAGAGGCCATCACAGCTGGATCTTACATGTTCTGCCTGGAGTTTGGTCATCTGGATGTTCAGATGGAAAAAGAGAAACTGGAAACGGCCATGCGTGGCCTTTTCGGTACCGTCAACAGCACCAAAGTGGCCCCCAGCCCTGAAGCCCAGGAGCGTTACAAAAACCTACAGGAGACCCTCTCCATGCTTTACCAGCATGGGGATCACCTGTATGAGTGCGGTGTGCATGTGCTCTTGTTCGCCAAGGACCAGATGGAGCTTGATGAGATGGTCAATGAGGCCAGCAGTGCTTTCAACCTGTTTCATGCAGGAAGACCTGTGGCACACGGCTTTCAGAGCCGCGCCGTCTATTTGAGCCTTGCCCCTTTCAACGGCAAGCGGACAGAATTCGGCTTCAAAGCCATTGAGACCAACGCCGTGGCGTTCTTCCCCCCCATAGCCCCTTATGAGGGTGTGGGAACGAGCACCATTGCGTACCGAAACCGCTGCAACGACCTCACCACCTTTGATCCTTTCGAGGCCGGGACCAGCGCCAGTCACTTTCTTGGCATTGCTCCTTCCGGTTACGGTAAAACCTTCAAATTCCAGTCGTTTTTCACCGCCCTGATCCACCGCTACAGCTCCATGCGCCTCACTGTGGTGGACAGGAAAACAGACTTCAAAGACTGGATCGAGTGGCTGAACGGGGTGACCATCAAATTTGGTGGGTCGAGTCCCAACAAAATCAACCCCATGGACCTGATGCCCGGGGAGAAAAAACCCACTGCCACCAAACTGAAATTCCTGTTGACCATCATCCGCAACTTCGTGCCCAGGAGCAGCCACGAGCGGGAAGCTGGAGAGGAAGATTCCATCATCAAGAACGCCATTCGCATGACGTACAGGGCATTCTGTGAGGAAGAAAAACCCCCCAGACTCCGGGATGTGGCGGACACCATGCAAACCATGTCGTTCCAGGACAACGGGGACCCCCTCACCAAGGAACAAATCATGCTGGCACGGTCCATTGCGTTCCGGCTCCGTGAGTACACTGGGGACGACACCGAATGGGGCATGATCATCGACCAGTACACCAACATTGACACCGATGTTCAGTTCTTGTACTACGACCTGTCCCTCATCGACAAGAAAGACGAACAGCAACGCAAAATTGCACTTCACATCATCATGGACCGGGTGTGGAATCAAGCCCGGAATTTGCCTGAGGATGTCAAAAAGGCCCTGTTCATTGACGAGTTGAAGAACCAACTGAAAACCGAGGTGGACCGGGATTACTTTGAGGAAGCTCTCAAGATCGGGCGTTCTTACAACCTTGCGGTGGGTGGGGCCACCCAGTCCCCCAACGACCTTGATGAGATGGGGGGTGTGAAGAAGTCTTTCAACTTCTATTTCATTGGCAAGACTGCAGAGGAAGAAGGTCTGCGCAACCTGGGCATTCCTGAAGTGGCCGTGCAGATGGCCAAGAGCCTTGCCAAAACCGACGCTGAATTTGCGGAATGGATTTTGCTGTTCATGCCAGAAAACGACGATGTGTTTCACGGGGAAGTCATCCGGGTGGAGGAAAGCGCTAAATTCTTCTGGTTGTGCTCTTCTAAAGCTGATCATCGCAAGTTGCGCAGACAAGCCATTGAGGATGCAGAAGGCAATGTGGATCAGGCCCTCACCAACATTGTGATGGGCAAGTACCGACTTTCTGACTTTGCCGTCAATGAAGAGGAGGATGCATCATGAAAAAGCTGCTGCTGGCGCTGGTGTTGGTGACCCCAACCTTGCTTGTGGGCACCACCAAGGCCCAGTCCTTTGAGCAAATTGGACAGTACCTCAAAGATGGCTGTAAAGTCGCCGTGAACGGCAACAACGGCTGGTGGGGAGGCAGTGACAGTTTCGAGTGGATTTGCAACATTGCCAACAGTTATGGCTTCATGGCCGACAACATCATCAACGGTGACTGGGAAGAGTTTGGCAAGGAGCTGATCGGCAGGTACACCTCTGACCTGGTGGGTCACATTGCCAACCAGATGGGGGCAAAGCAACTCAACAAGTACACCGATGACCTGTACCAGGGTCTGACCCAGAGTTATGGGGAGTTTCGGCAGGCCCTCATGAACGCCATGGGCAAAGCCCTCAAAGATCAGGCGAACGGCCAATTTCACGACGACAACAAAGGCTTTTCGGTGGTGACCCCGGGAGGGCTTGCCGACTTCGCAGCCAACAACAACCCCAATCTGGCCATTGCCCAGCAAGCTGGACGCTTCCAGCGCACGGCAGATGCTTTTGAGGAACTGGCCAAGGCCGCCAAAGGCAAGAAACTGACCGAGCAGAACCTGGAAAACATTGCCACCACAGTGGAGCCTGCCCTCAGTTCTGCAGGGAGCATCATCGGAACTCCGGTGAAAAAAGGCATTGCCGACACCTTCGTTGAGAAAGGCAAAACGGCCTTATCGACCCGTGAAGTGCAACAGGTGCAGCTTGAAGCGTTCGGAGAGTACATGAAGCAAGATGCGTCGTTTAGGGTCATCGAGCTGCAGGTGTTGACCGAAATTGCCAAGCAGGGGGTGATGCAAAACACCCAACTGCTCATGAAACTGAATGAGGCAGAAAGTGCCCTTTCAGAAGCCCGAAATGAGCTGAAAGAGCAACTGGAACTCATTGCTTCTGAGAACCTGGAGCAGGCAGGGGAAGCTGCAAGGCAGCTTGCTTCGGTGATGCACAGTTTCAACAGCCTTGTCAATCCCGGCTCCAATGTGAACGGCAACCTCGATGACTTCCTGGGGACCCCATGAGTCGGGTGCTGTGGGTGATGCTGTTGTGGGTGGTCTGTGGGGTTGCTGCAGCCCAGCAGCAAGAAATCCAGCAGACCAAAGACTGGCTGGCATGGCAATCCAGTCAGTTCACCACCTACATGTCCAGCTTTGTGGGGGACCCGTTCGCTGAGTTTTACGGGGTCACCTCCAAGGTGGGCAAAGGTGTGTACGAACAGTGGATCACCGTCGGCATTGCCATTGCCTGCGCAGGCCTTGCTGCAGGGATGTGGAAGGCATACAAAACTGGGAACAGCCATCACGTCAAGGATGTGCTGGTCACCTGGGCTGTGGCTTGCGGCCTGATCTCCTGGATGGGATCGGATGCCAAGTATTCCCTGCGCTACATGATCACCGAAGGGGTGACTTCCAGTTACGCCTTTGGGGTGAACAACTTCGGCACGAACGTGGATGTCAAAATGAAGCAGGCCGAAGATGCTTTCCTCGACATGATTGCCACCGGAACCCTGGTGGCCACCACCATCATGCTTCCTGAAGCCAAAGGGGCCATGGTTGCCACTGAAAAGCAACTCGCTGGGAAAGTGGCATCTGGCGAACTGGGAAAACTGGGCGCTGGCATTCAGAAAGTCGGCAAGGGGGTGGAGGCCGGAGCAAAATCCGGAGTGGAATTCCTCTTCCAGAGCCTCGGGGGAACCTTCACCGCCCTCAACTACTTCATCACCGGTTACATGGCCCTGATCCAGGGTGCAGGGTGGAGCACCCTGGTGGTGTTGATTGGTCTGCCTGTGGCTTTTGGACTCTTGCCTTGGGGGGAAACCCGCGTGATCTGGACGATGTTGGCCACCTGGATGGGTTGCATGCTTGCCATGATGCTGATGCCACTGGTGCTGGTGTTCGCCATTGACACAGCCTTTGTGCAGCCCGTGAAGGCCATGAAGACCTACACCGCAAACCTCGGTTGGTACGCCCAGAAGCAGCAGGAGATCAGCAACAAAGGTGTGAATGAACTGAACACCAAAGTCAAAGAGGCCCTGGACATCTGCGAAGCTGAACGCAAAAAAGACCCGAACAACATCGACACCGACAACTGCCAGAAGGTCACCAACGGTGGAATCCTGTCTTTCCTGTCTTCGGCTGGAGACTGGTTCAAAACCATCGGGCAGGAAATACACCTCCTCATGGCGAGCCTTGCGGATCAATTTGTGGGGTTCGGGCTCCTGATCATGCGGCTTGCCATCGGCATTGTGCTTGCAGGACTCATCATGTTCGGGGTGCCTGCCCTGACCATCGCCATGTTCGGAGGTCACTCATTAAAACGTTGAGGCTCCTGTGCCTCTGTGCTTGCCTGGGTTCGCTCGGGCAAGCACAGAAGGCCGTCACGTACAACCAGGTGCTGGACCTCTTGGCTGTGGCGCAAAAGCGGGTGTTGCTTTACACCCCGCATTTTGCCGACGTGAAGCTTGCCGATGCGTTTCGCCTGATTGTGCTCGACAAGACCCGTCAGGTGCGGGTGTACACCGTGACCGTGCCGTTCTTCAGCTTCAAACCTGACACCACGGTGAACGCCCTCACCTTGCTCGGTGTGGCCACTTTTGAAGCCCAGGTGAACTCCAAAGAGTCAGTGCTGGTGATCGACGATTACGTGTTCACCAGCAAAAGCCTGGGCAAAGTGCCGTACCCAAAAGACATCAAACTGGTGCCAGCAAACGAGGCCGACGCTTACCTCAAGTGGTTCAAAACCACCGTGGACAAAGCCCACCTGATCAAGATCTCAGACATCCCCAGAAGAATAAGGAGTGCCAAACCATGATTGTCAACAAAACCGTTGTTCAGCAAAGAAAAACCGCCAGCGATCAGCTGACAGGGCGCATTTTCAACCCTTACAACCTGATCAGCCTGATGTTCGTGGGGTTTGGGATCTGGATGGCTTCCTTTGACTCCAAGGGCCTTCCCCTGCTGCTGTTGTGCCTGTTCCTTGCGGCCATGGTGCGCCTGTCATTCACGATCCGACGTGAAGTGGTCCGTTTGCGGCAGGAAATAGGAGAGATGAACGGAAACCTCAAAGAACAGAACCAGCAGCGCAGCACCTTCACCCCGGTTCGCATCTCTGAAAGGAAGGGCCATGCAGGGTTCAAACACCACTGAACAGCTGAAGCTATTGGAAGGGTGCCTAAAATTCAGAGTTTCAAACCAGAAAGGTTGCCTTACCGGGCAGCCCTTTTGCAATGTCTTTTTTTCCTTTGCGGATTTCTGAAAGGAGCATCCATGCAAGTTTTGGACGTGCAGGCCACAGCAGACATTAAAAAAGGCCCCTTCACTTACCCGATCCTGAACCAGGAGTACGACCTTGCCAAATTCAAGGAGTACCTGCCCAGGGACATCCGGGAGTGCATCGGGGATGAGGCGTTCACGCGCCTCGAAGAAATCAAAATCCGTTATGGGATGCCCCTGTGGGTCCTCATTGATGGAAAATACCGCAAGTATCCCCTGACCATCACCCGGGACCACCTGCAGTTCATCGCCTCGAAGTGCAAAACGTTCCGGGACGACAACAGGCGCGGCATCGAGGGCACGGGCCACCGCATCAGCCGGGTGATGAGTGCTGCAGACACCCCACTGGGGTACACCTTCCGGATGGGCAGGTTTTTTGGGGGGATCGGAGAGCACTTCCGCAAGTTCATTGAAGAGGACCCGTCCATGCTGATCATTGGCCAGGCAGGACTCGGGAAGACCACCATCTTGCGGGGCATCCTCAGTGTGGCCGCCGAGTACATGCCGATGCAGACCGTGATTGTGGACACCTCCGGCGAGGTCACCGGGGATGGGGACATCCAGCACCCAGGAATTGGGGACTGTGACCGCCTGCCTGTGAAATCCAAAGCGGCCCAGGCTGGACTGATCGAGGAGGCCACCAAAAACCAGAACCCCAGAATCATTGGGGTGGACGAGATCAACCGCCAGGAAGAAGCAGAGTTCATCCGCAACGGCCTCAAATCCGGTTCCCGGTTGATTGGAACCACCCACGGCAAGACCCTGTACCATGCATATACGAACCAGAACCTTTTGCCCCTGTTTGAACCTGAGCCTGTGTTCTACTGGGCCGTGGTGGGGGTCAAGAGAGGCGAGTGGGAGGTCTTCAAGATTGAAGAGGCCCTGAAGGACATCAAGTCCGGTCACATTGACCCCAGAGGCACCCTGGTGCACGTTTGAAAGGAGACCACATGAAAACCCTGTGGTTGGTTGTGAAGTTCACTCTGCAGCTCATCTGGACCCTGGTGTACCACCTGTTTCTGGGCATCCTTAAGGGTGCTGGGGAAGGGTCCAGGTCCGTGCTGCAGGGTGAACTGGAGCGCAGCAAGAAGGAAACCGACCACTGGATCATGTATGGCGAGATGAGTCCTGATGATGACCCCCACCCTGTCCGCGCAAGCAGAAGGTGAAGGTTTTGGTTGTGCGGGAGGCTGCATTTTGGCCCCCCGCACTTCGTAACAGAATATTTAGTAAGCTGGAACGGTGAACACCGTGACGACCAACACCCTGGATGACCTCATCAACGACCTTGGGGATTGGGGCGCAGCCACAAAAGCGCAAATTGAACGTGAGTACCCTGTGGCGTTCAGGGCAGCGACCCGCGAGGGTTACCTGATGCAAAAGCGGGTGTCGAATTTTGTGGTGTACGTGCTGTCCAAGAAGGGTCGATTGAAAATCGGACTGACAAATATTTATGTGCCTTCTCAGTCGAGTTTGCTGAGCATGTTGATCATGCGCTTTGCGATCCATGAACTGAAGGAAAAAGGCTTTGGTCGTCCTGAGACCTACAACAACTACGGCAAGGGCACGATTGCCTTGATGCGGGGTGAAGACAACCAGACGATTGCCATTCATGCCAGGGACAGCATCACCAGGAGGTCGATTTACAACATTCACAAGCATTTTTTTGGGGACGGTGAGGACGTGAGTGAAATCAAGCCTGACCGTATTTTTGTTTTTGTGATGGAAGCTGAAGAAGAGGTGTTGAAGATGAAAGAGGACGTTAAAGAGGAAATGCGAATCTCCCTGAGATACGTGGGAATACAAGAAATGAATGCCCTGTTCAAATAACTTTTGGGATCAAAAAAACTTTTGAACCTTAAGCCAAGCTGAATAACTTGGTTTTTTGACGCATTTTCTCACTGGTGTGAGAGTGGCATCTTTTGACAACCCCCTGACAACCTCCAATAAACCTCAGGTTTGTTACCTTCTGCCCATATCGCTGAATCCAAGGAGCGCTGTGGTGAACAAGAATCCCCAGGATCTGCAAGAGGCCATCATCACACCTGCAGTGTGGGACGACGTTTTTCTAACTGCCAGACGTCAATGCACTGTTCCTCAACTGATTCAGGCCCTGATGGACCTTCCTGAAGACCCCAAACGGGACTGCCGGATCATTGACTGTGAATTCTACCTGCTCAACTCAGCCCTGGAGCATGGCCACATCACCAAATCTGAACGTGATGCTCGGGCAGCCCTGCTGTTCAACCAGCTGGAGAAACTGTCCGATGAACGCATGGCCCAGGGGATCAGGATTGGATATGAATTGGTTCTTGCAGACCGCAGGGACCTGAAACGGGTTGTGGAGTTCTGTGAGGGTCTTCGTGAAAAAATACGCCCTTATGGGGTTTACTTTACGGACGCCTGGGCGCGCGGAATTGCGGATCTGGGGCTTGCTGGCGCTCACATCTCCCTGTGCAATACCGAGCGTGCTGAAATGCTCCTCAGACGGGCACAGGACAGCTTTGTGGTCCTTGAAGATCAACAAAGCATCGCTCGAATTGAATTCCAAAAGGTGCGTCTGGAATTCATGGTGGGACGTTATGCACAGACCATCCAGAAGGGCCTTGAGTTCTCACGCAAGTATGCCACCGTCAATGAAGACCTGTGCGACTGCGTGAAAGACTACATCTTCTGGGCCAGTGTGCTGATTGGTGACCGGGTGTCTTCCATGTTCCGGGACCAGGCTTACGAGATCTTCACTTATCAAACCCAGAGCGTTCCTGAAGACGCCCCCAACCCTTTTGTGGGCAAGATCTTTGGTTTGTGCCGCACCACCTATGCGCTGATGGATGCCCTGCAGGCCAATTTGCCTTTGTCCCGCAACCCCAAGACCCGCCGTGAAACCCTCATTCCCCTGGTGGATCGGGTGCTGAGGGAGGCTGACAACATTGAAGCCGATGAAATGGGAAACTTTCTGGCTGCTTTGTTCTCAGGGATCGCTCTGGCTTACACCGGAGATGCAAAGGGCCTGAAAAAACTGTTGGACCTTGACATGCCTTTCATTGAACACTCCTCCATCCTCAGGTCCATGTGGTCGGTGTGTGTTCTGGAGGCCAGCATGCTGCTTCCAGATGAAGACCTGCCGGAGAGCATTGACTTCCACCTTGCACAGCTTGATGCTGTGGCCACCCTGGAAGACAGTGCTTGCAAGGTGCTGATCCACTTCATGAAGAATGTGGCTCCCCATGCGCTGCAGTTGGGTGCTTTGCGAACCCAGAAATGGGTGTTCAGAGAAGCCTGCAAAGGCATGTTGATCGTGGCGGAACACGGCATCAACATTTTGGGAACCGTGCAGAAGAAGCTGGAAGGCTATCCTAAAAAGCACCTGTGCAGGGCACAAATGATTCTGGATGTGCTCAGGGGCACACCAGTGACTGACTCTCGGTTTGCTGCGGCGACAGCACACGCAGAGTTTGTGAACGCCCATGGGATTGAACGGGTGGTTTTTATGGCTGTGCTGGACCATCTTTCAACCAGACTGGCGACGCGCCAGCAGGTGCTGTGAGCATGCGGAGGCTCAAAATGCGGAAATATATCATGCTGGTGTTTTTGGCTGGAATGCTGATGGGGTGTGCAGTGCAGACGCCTGTTCCCATCCAAAATGGAGCTGATGTGCAAAAACAAGACGGTGGCGGTCCTCAGAGGCCTTGCACCATGTGCTGACAGCATCTGTTGGTGCATCTCCATCCCTGTTCATGTTTATTGTATACAAAATACACTTAAAAAACGTTCTAGAAATTTGTCTAAAAACCCTGGATTTTAGGGTATCCCCTGATGGACACACCCCCGTTTTTTTTCAGCAGGTTTTCTACACTTTTGTTACACTGTCATCTAACCTTCCACCCAAAACCCTCAAAAAGGTTGTGTGGGAGAAGGCTTATCATCAATGTCCTCACCCTCAAGTCTGGACGAAGGACGGGAAAACCCATGGATGCTGCCCATCAAAATTTTAAATTCCGTGATGCCGATTTTCTGGAACAGGAATTCGGAAAATTAAGCTTGCTTGAAGCAGAACCCAGCACTTTTGCAGCGCTCACCGATGCCCTCTACGAGGCCGGCATTCCCATGATGGTTCACCACCAGAGCAGCACCATTTACGTGTTTTTCCACTTTCTGTCCCAGGCGCAGAGCATCCAGACCGCCTTCAAATCCCCTCACGCTGTCTGAATGACAGGCCATTGAATTGTATGCAGTGCAGGAGGAACCACCAATGAAAAACCCCATTCAAACCACGGATCCCTTTTTCATCGTGTTTGGTGTGATGGGTGGAGAAATCAGCCAGTGCGGGGTTTACACCGATTACACTCAAGCTTGCAAGGCCGCTGTTTTGTGGATGCTTCCCCACCTTGAATCCCGATTGATGGACTACCAGCATGGCATCCATGAAGACTGGCTGGAAGAGGTCATTGAAGCGGTGCAGGTAGAGAACTGGAAGGCCGCCTGGTCTGCCATCCCCTGTGGCCTGGACGTGGGCAACGAATGGACCATCACCATCGAAGAGGTCAAACTCAACGAAAGCCTCAGCCTGAGCGACTCTGCCCTGGAACTGGTTCACTCCCTGAAAGTCAGGCCTCTGCCTGCTTTTATGGCCAGTGGAATGTGAGATAACAGGCACGAACGAAGGTTTTTGTGTTATCGTATGGGCTACATGAGCAAGATTAATATGAAACTTTCACACGGATGCGCTATACTCTGGAATGTCCCGGTGGTGCACCGTGGACTTGCCATTGTGATGCCATTGAATCTGGACATGGAGGAATTGCCCATGTAAAAAGAGAAGCCCAGCTCTTGCGAACTGGACCTGTTATCCCTCTATAAGGTGTGGTTACCTTAGAGTGTAACAGAGTCCTCCCCCTATTGTCTATAGTCCCATTCCCCTGACCCAATCGGGGTTTTGACAGTATTGGAGCGAAACGTGTTACCTCAATCAAACGGGGCGGAACAGCCCCTGTCCTGGTCCATGGAGGTTGCCCAAATGCTGGCTGCTGCTGGATTCCCCGTATCGGAATCCGACGTGCAAGCTGCAGCACAGGCTGCAACCCCACCAAAAAGCCGTAAACGGTCCTGGAAAGACTACGCGGGTGTCTATGCCCTGGAATGTCCCCACGATCCACCACAGGCGATCCTGCAACGCAGGGCAGACTTCGCTGGAAGGCTGTGGGAAACCTACTGCACCCTCTGGAAACTGGCTCTGCTGGTGGAACAGCAAACCCAGGAAGACCAAGAAGTGCTGGAGTTGTTGAGTGAGGGCATGGAACCCCTCAGGGAACCCCCCAGGGTCCGGTACTTCTTCGGAAGCGTGGAGCTGCTGGCCAGTTACCTGCAGGTGTCACCGGACAGCTGCCGCATCTTGCTCAACCACCTCACCCGGCTGAAGCTCATTGCCCGGGGCCGTCACTACACCACCGCTCAAGTGCTCACTGGAGGAGAGAACTGGGAGCGTGAAAACCGCACCATCACCGACGGCACCATCTTTGCCGTGCTGGTGAATCCCCAGGACGCCGGAACTGGCCCTGACCTCACCATTCCTTACGCAGAGGCCCATGCCCAGTACAGAAATGTCAATCTGGACGTACTGGAAAAGAAAACCGTGTGGCGGTTGACCCAGGAAATGCACGAAACCCGTGGATCATTTAAATGCGGACAAAGCCTCAAAGGTAAAGCACGGGAAGTGCTCGAAAATCACACGTTGAATTGGAATAAGAATAAAAATACAACTTTATCTATGATGCCCTTAGATTGTGAAAAATCTATCGCACACGAAAAAAATCCGTTAGAAGCAGAGGAACCCTTACCCGACATCAAGACGTTTTCTCTGGAGAGCCTGAAAGCAGCTACTGGACACAAACGCACCCGAGAAGTGGCCAGACTCGCTCGATCCATACAGCGCTACCTGGAAGACGGGAAATCCTACCACTTCTACACCAAACTTCTCTGGGGGGTGGTGTGGTCCCACCGCCAAGGACTGGACTACTGGGAGTACGTCATCACCCTGCTCAGGCGGGTGGTAGAGGAAGCCCAGCTGCGCCGCATGGAATTGAACCTGCCAGAACAGTTCCAGACCCACAGCAAACCCGCTGTGTTCTGCAGTCTGCTGAAAAAAGAAGGGCTGTATAACCTGCTGATCCGAAATGAACTTCTGGTGGCTGCATGAAGAAATCCGCGAGTGCCAGGCCCAGGAGCAGCAAAAGGTCACCGCCAGCCTGCAGGCCGGGAACGATGGAGAGAAAATCCGTCAGCAGGTTGAGCAGGGCCTGCAGGAAGCCCAGAAGCAGGAAGTGAAGTGGGCCATGGTGTCGACAGGATTGCCCCAGCTATCCGCAACCACATCCTGGCCCGCATCCATGCTCAGGAGCCACTGGAAGCCATTCAGGTCACAGTGCTGAAGTATGCTGGAATCACTTTGAAGAACCCTAGAAAATTCAACTCTGAAGATGCCGCGATAGTCATGCAGGCTTTGGGGGCATAACGTGGAAACCACTCAACCCAAATCCCTTTCCCGTCAAATCGAAGAGGTAAACCTCAGGTTTTTCTTCAAGGGCTACCTGGCGATCTATTTTTTCTTGCGCCTGCTGGTGTTCCTGATGATCTATCTTCCTGCACTCGTGATGGGCATCTACACGTTTGTGATGGGTATAGATGCCCTGCAGGAGGGTGGCCCAAAAGCGCTGTTCACCCTAACCAATGCACGGAAATACCATCAGGTTTTGCCGGGCTTTATTTCAGGCTTCACCCTGATCATGTTTTTCCTGACCAATGCCTGCACAAACTTCGCCCGTCTTCCTGACCTTCCTGAAGAGGACAAAACGTATTTCAAAAAAGCCGCTTATGGATTCCTGGCCTGCACCGTGTCAGGATTGCTGTTTCTGGCCATGGTTTATCTGCTGTCCTCTGGAATTGATTTGTTCACAGGCATCAGAAACAGCAGTCACCTCACCAGCTGGTATTTTCTGTTGTGCAAGTTTTTCCTGGTGTCCTCCACTGCAAGCCTCACGTACGCTCTGGGCTGCGTCTCTTCCATCTTCTGGGACATGGTGGTCAAGAAATATCAGCTGAAAGAACATGTGGAAGACTCCATCAAAATCATTGATAAAGATTTGCCTCTACCGCTGGTGCTGGCGTACTGGGTGTTGGTGTACTGGGGGAGTTTCACATTGATTGTGCAAGGCATCATGATCATGCTTGAGCCGAGGCTGATCACAGGGCTTGGTTACCTTGCGCTGTTTTTGATGCACTGCATTTACGTCTGGAAGTTTCAGAACTACAACATAGGGCTGAAGTACGTCGTCATGGTTTTGATGGTAACCCTTGCCTACATGTCCATCCTCACGAGGAACATGTAAAACCACAGGGCTGGCATCAGGCTTGGGAGGCGAAGACCGATCCCGGAATAGCGACACCTTTGTGTGGTTTTTCGGAAAAATAGCGACACCTTTGTGTGGTTTTCCCAGCACCTCCATAGCGACACCTTTGTGTGGTTTTCCTCGGCAAACACAGGAGCTGCGTCCCACACGCAATTTCAAAAAATCCCGGAATAGCGACACCTTTGTGTGGTTTTCTCGAAAAATAGCGACACCTTTGTGTGATTTGGGAAACCCAGGAATAGCGACACCTTTGTGTGGTTTTAAAAATACGCCGTCCAGAACAACATAAGCCAGCCGTAAGCCAGAAAGCCCCCTTTGCCCTGCCAGTAGCGACACCTTTGTGTGGTTTTCCCTCAGAAATAGCGACACCTTTGTGTGGTTTGACCTGGGAAATAGCGACACCTTTGTGTGATTCTGGACTCGTTTTGTGACCAGAACGGCAAAAATTTCGTTACACTGATGTTGTTTTCTTTTAGTATTTAAAGAAATAAACAACATCACCCACAGGTGGCCATGAGCAAATCCAACAAATCCACAGACCGCAGAGACGAACGCAACCTCGCCAAGGTTGGGGTCATCAGCATCCAGGCCCGGGTGGACACCACCATCACCACCATCAAATCCGAATTTGCAATTGAAGACGTTGCTTACCGGGTGGAAGGGGTCACCCCTTATGGACGGCCCCATGGCATCGACACCGATGTGATTGTTGCCGCCCAGACCCTGTTTGTGCGGCAAGGCTGTCCGGAGCACGGCTGGGTGCACACCACGGCCTACGAGCTGCGTGAGCTCAGTGGACTGCCAAACAACGGTCTGAGTTATGACCGCCTCAGGGAAAGCCTCAAACGCCTGTGGGCCACGGGCTTCCTGATCGGCGAGGGCATCACCGATCCTGCAGGTAAACGCAAATGGGACACGGACACCATGCGGTACATTGACCGAATCAAGTACCGCGAGAACGATGACCAGGACCTGCCTGGCCTGGATGCCAGCGCCAGCCTCAGCATCAAACTCGGGGACCAGCTCTCTGAGAGCATCCGGGCAGGCTTCACCCAGGTCCTCGATGGTCGCCTGCTCCTGCAGCTGGAGCAACCCCCTGCCCGGGCCCTGTACCGCCTGCTGGAAGCCCACAGGGTGGACCGTGGTGGACAAAGGCGGATGGAGCTCACCGTCAGCCTGGAGGACTGGCGTCAGGCCTGCGGGATCAGCAGCGACCGGCCCGAGATTGTGAGGCGCACCCTGACCCCTGCGCACGACGAATTGATCGCCGTGAAGTACCTGGAGAGCGTCACACTGGAAGGCCGTGGGAAAAAGCAATTCCTGCATTACAGGTTTCAGACGGATGGGGCTCCTGATCCGGCGCTGGTGGAAATGCTGATCGGGGTGGGGTTTGCCCGAGGGGCAGCCATGGAAGTGGTCAAGGTGCATGAGGACCGGGTGGAAGCTGCAGTCGGCTATGCCCGCCAGCGCAAAGCGGACGGATACCAGATCAAGAACATGCCTGGGTTGATTGTGGACTTCCTGAAATCCCCAGACAAATACGCCCTGTCCCCCTCCCCTGCAGCGAAAGCAGTGGCCATCGCCGAAGCAGTCCGCCTAGGGGCACAGCAGGCCGAAGAGGAGGCCCGCAAACAGTTCGAGCAGGAACAAGCCCAGATCAAGACCCTCAGCCCTGCAGAGCAGTACCAGGAAGCGAAAGCCGCCCTGAACCTCCTCTTGAAAAAGCACCTCAGCAAGGACGAAATGAAATTGCTGGAGCAGGCATGCCTCTCCGGTCGGATCATGGCCGCAGAATTGAAAGAGCAGGTCACCCTGGCCACTGGTCGTCTCACTCTGGGTGAGTTCATTGAGGACCTGAAAGGCCAGTTGCACTGAAATGGGCTGGGTTGAATTCTTCGAACCCCTCATGTGGTGCCAGACCCTGCAAAGCTCTGCAAATCAACCGGCATGCATTGCGGCCACAGGTGCCATCAGCACCGCTGGAATCTCGGTGCTGGGGGTGATTGTGGGGGCGGTCATCACAGGGTGTTACAACCTGAAGGTGAAGCGCCTGGAGCGGGACAACAAAATCTACGAGCTGTCCCATGCAAGCAAACTCGAGCACCTTGACGCTGCCGCAGCGGCCATCAGTTTCCTGTGGGCAGGAATTGACAAACTTCTGGAAATCGGCAAAGGAAAGCTCGCCCCGGGCCAGATGCAGAACATCCTGGCGGAAAACATCACGCCTTACTTTTGGGCCCCCTCGAATTCTCTTGGCGTTCTGAGGTGGAAACGGTTGATCCGGAAGTCCTTTATTCCCCAGGTTCGCACCCAGGTGCTCCGACAGATGATTGATGCCATGAGCAAGGACACCATCAAGCTCAGTGGCCAGATGTCAAAGAAAGAGCGTGAGCGGACCCTCAGGCACATGGTCCGGTGCCACACCAGGGCGGTGCGGCAGTGTGTTGAGCTGATCAAGTACTTCAATTCCCAGAGGACGCAGTAAGGTCAACAAGCGATCTGGCTGTAATAGCGTATTACGGTATATAAAAGGGCAACTTAAAGAGCTCGAACACCAGGCACTTTCGGTCTGACCTGGGTTTCCTGAGCAGGTTCTCCATCACCTCTCTCTGCAACCCCCTGAGGACCACCACCCCGACTTTCACATCCTTGCGGTGTTCCCCTTCCAGGGTGTGTCCCTGCAGGCGGAAGCGGTTGCCGGTGGGTTGCTGGATGCTGAGGGCGCGGTCTGCCTGAAATTCGAGGGTCACTTCCACCAGGTGCTTGCGCTTGCGGGCTTTCAGTTCCACGTGAAACCACGGGTGTGCTTGAAGCACAGGCTGCAGCTCCGCCTGCAGCTCAGCCAGCCGCTCTTCTGCCCTGTCCTTGTTGAGGGGGTCCAGTTCCACCCTCCCTTTCCCCTCCGGGAAGTGCATGCCTTTGTAAGCCCGGGAGACCGACACGGTGGCGTGAGACCACACCTCATTGAACCAGCTCGGCATCCAGCGGAGGGTGAAGTCTTTTTCTTTCAGGTGCTCGATCAGCTGGTCGCTCTGGCCCTTCCACCTCAGGAACTCTGCTTCGTCCTCGATGACCGCAATGAAGCGGGGTTACGGCAGGTGGTGGTCGTCTTGCTGGTGATCGCTGCTGTGACGCCACACCGCGAACTTCCGGAGGGTGGCCTGCAGGGTGAAGGGATTGGTCAAACTTTCCATGTCTAGATTCTACTCCCGTAATACGCTATTTCAGTGCAGATCATAGATTTTTGCCGTGCTGGACAGCCTTAATCTGGTGTTGTAGGGTGGAGATAACAGGAGGACACATGGTGGAGATCCGGCTAATGGGAACCCCCGAAGACGTGGAGATGCTGGCCCGTGAACTCGGGAAGATCGTGGAGGTCCTGGAGGTTTCTGGAAACCACCCAAACCGAGGGGCCAGCCTGCTGGTCCGCAAGTACCTGAAAGTCAACCTGATTCCCGCACAAGAGGAGGTCATTCCCCTGGACGGAGATTTTTCCACGTTAAGCGAAATTTGATGTCCTATATTACTCTTCTTGTCATTATCCCAGGTGCACCCAGACCTGTGGGTCTTCCAGAGGATCTTGCCAGGTAAACTTAGACCCATGGGTTATGACATCAATTTCTATTGCGTTAAAAGGGTGCCAGAAACAGACCACCATTTTCAACTGTTTTCCCCTGTACGGTTCCAGCAAATCAGCACCGGGAGCCGTGGTCGACAGTGGCACGATTTATTCTACTTTCATCAAGCACCTCAGTATCAGGTTCCCGACCTGGATCTGTCCTGGATGAAGTCTGAGAAGGAAACCCCTGAAGAGTTCGATGAAATCGAACCCGAAAATGTTTTCGATGGTGAAGGTGTGGTGTTCCATCCTCAATTGATCTGGCAGGACCTGCAAAAAGTTCAGCGGCAAATCGACCATCACCTTGATGACTTACCCATGTGGTACAGCTTTCAAGTTCAAATGGCAGACGCAGAGCAACCGGTTTCAACCAGCTGGTGCTGGATGGTCCGGCAAGGAGAACTGTGGGGTTTTGATGGGGGGTGGAACTGTTGCGAAGGGACACCGACAGAGATCAGGTTTTATGACCCCAACCAGCCACCAGATCCCAGATTTCACCGAACCTATCCTGATTTTGCAGCGTTCCCTGATCCTGCAAGAAAGATTCATGGGTGGGATTTTCCAGAAGGTGGACTTTCTGGGTATGTTCTGGGCCGTGCAGCACACGTCATGGACGCAGCTCGATTGCAACACCTGGCCTTTGAGCGGGAGAAGCAGCAGGACCTGCAAGACC
This sequence comes from Deinococcus cellulosilyticus NBRC 106333 = KACC 11606, assembly GCF_007990775.1. Lineage (NCBI taxonomy): Bacteria > Thermotogati > Deinococcota > Deinococci > Deinococcales > Deinococcaceae > Deinococcus > Deinococcus cellulosilyticus. Next base: position 21,584 of record NZ_BJXB01000045.1, read on the forward strand.
GGATTTGGATGCAAAGCCAGAGTTATGAGGATGTCTTCAAGTACCAGTTGGAAAGTCTTGCTCATGTCTGCAGGTTCGCGCTGGAACACGACTGCTTCATTCTGGTGGACCATAGCGTATAAAACCCATGCGTCCTAACATCACTGTGTGACACATTTTCCAGGCTTCTGACTTTTATGGGATAAGTTTTGGCTCCTGGACGTAGATGAAGCCATTCCAGTCGTCCCATTCAAGGCTTACTTCGATTGACCCAGAAGCTCTATGTGTCCCAGACGATGTTAAAGCGCTCCAAAATCAGAGTGTTTAAATGGGACAGATCCTGACCCTCAGTGACACTGAATAATCCTTCACGTCTGACACGCTGAGTTTTTCTTAACGGGAAAAAATTGCCGTCCAGGGGAATGACCTCAAGAGGTGCAGACGCATGACTGAAGCTTCAATCCCCCACTACGGCTGGTGGCCCGAGATCCCAGATCCGGACCTGGTCACCCAGACCACCCTCAGCAAGGAAGGCTTGCGCCTTGCGCCTGGTCAGCGGCATGTGGCCACCGTCAGTTACGGCAAGCGGGGCAAGGACACTGCCCTCCTCTACCGGCGCAGCGAGGCCAGGCCGAAACGCCAGGCCAGCGAGAAACAACTTGCAGCACTGGCTGCAGCCCGGGAGAAGAAAGAACGGCTGCACAGTGATCGCTTCGACCGACACATCCGGGCCTCCCAGCGGCACACCCTGAAGTGGGCCAGGGACCTCCTGCAGGTCCCAGAGTCCTTCGTGATTCTGGACACGTCCACCACCAGCCTGGAAGGTGAAGTGATCCGCATCACCGTGCTCTCCGGATCGGGAGTGGCCCTGCTGGACCAGCGGCTGTGTCCCCTTGGTGAGGTGGACCAGGATGCCCAGCAGATCCACGGTCTGGGAATGGAGGACCTGCAGGACCAGCCGATGTTCAGCGAGGTGTGGGCACAGGTCCAGCAGACCCTCAGGGGCAAACTGATCGTGGCCTACAACGAGGACTTCGACCGGGACCGCCTCCGGTACACCCGCGACCTGCACGGCATCTCCAGAGAGGCCTTTCCCTTTCCCCGGAAGCGCTGGGACTGCCTGATGACCCATGCGTCCTGCATCCTGGGCGATCCGGAGTTTGATGAGTACGAGCAACTGATCGACTTCGAGTACGTCAGCCTGTGGGCCGCACGGCACCAAATGGCCAGCAGGCTCGGCGAAGCAGAGCCAGACATTCTACGCATTCGGGACAGCGTGGTGAATGCGCGGGTGGCGCTGGAAGTCCTGCAACTGCTGGCCCGGCAGGTGGATCCTCAGGAACCGGCTTAGAGGAACAACCTCAGACAAAAGCCCCGAGCCTGGCTCGGGGCTTTTTGGTGTCATTCAAATCAGAGGCGGACTTTGGCCTGCTCGTAAACATCCGAGTGGTGGCCACTCTGGCGCTTACCCACTAGGGCCACAGTGACCGTGCGTTTCCCATGGTCCACACGGAAGATCGCTCGGTAACGGCTTTTGCCACAACGGATGCTGAAGTATCCAGGATGGTGTGACAGGGGTTTACCAGTGGGATTGGTGACCAGGCCAGCCAGAGCCTGCCCCACGAGTTTGTAGGTGGTGACATCTTTGAGGTTCTTCAGGTCTTTCTTGACTTCGGGCAGGTACTGCAGGGTATAGGGTTGTGCTTCCATGATGGTCCCTCCTGGGATGGGGAGGGCACAGAAGCCCCCCTGAGACGCTTTGAACAAAAGACGGCTGCTTTTGTTAGAGCTTCAGGGGGCAGAGGGTTGGAAGGTGGTGGTGCTGCCCGTGGGTCTGGCATGAACCTTCAGAGGGATGAGCTTTTCAAACACACAGGCGATGCTGCGGTAAACAACGTGCTTCACTTCTCTCAGCAGAGTCTTTCTGAGGTCAGCAATCTGCTTACTCAGGGACCTTGAAGGATTGAAATACAGCTCAACAAAAGGGATCAGCTTCTGCAGTGGTGCGAGTGTTTCTGAGTGCAACCAGCGGTAAAGAGCAGGATTTTCATAAACTGATGACAACCAATCTGGAATTTGAGCTGCTTCTAGTCTGGCTGCACTTAACTCAGCGAGAGCAGCTGAAGCTTTTTCCAGGGTGGTGGTGACCATCAGATTGACTGTAGCCTTGAGGTCGTGAAGCCTCTGATCCAGGAGAGCCTGGGTGGCCTGTCTGGTGTTGACTGCGACTGCAGGCAAAGTTCGGGGAAGTTTAACGCTGACAGGGACGTGAGACAACTGATAGGACTCCAGCACCCTGGGCAGTTCTGGAATCCCAAAGGATGGATGCCAGTTCCCCATCGGTTTAAGATCCCCCATTATTTTTTCTATGTACTCCGTTTGGCTCTGCAATGGTTTTAAGATCTCAGTGATGTAATTTGAACTGGGCAAATACGATTGCAGATCCAGAATTTGTGATGCCCGCCACTGTTCCGCTGCTCTTTCCAAAGCCGCATTGTTCACAATGATTTGAGCTGTGGCACTGGCCACCACCTTGCTGAGTTCGCTTTGGTAACCGGCAACAGCCTCAGAGATGGAGGTGCGGATCTCAGAAAAGCTTTCCATCTGTTTTGACAGAGCAAGACTGGCTTGTGAAGCATTGAGTGCAGTCAGTGAACCCAGTCCCAGATCCACCTTGCCCATGTTGGCGATGTCTGCAATGGTTTCAGAGATGGAGGAACGTACCTCGGTGATGCTTTTCATGTGTTGTGACAGAGACAAACCTGCTTGCGAAGCATTGAGTTCCGTCAGTGAGTCGAGACCCAGATCTTGGGCCGTAGACAGTGTCGCTGGCAAACAGATTGAAGTGAGTGCCTTCTCCACCACGCGCTGGGGTGCGGTAATTTTATCGATCAGATCTAGGGTTTTGAACAGTTCGCTCATGGGAATGCGCCCTCACCAAAGAGGTCCTCATGGGACAGGAATTCCCCTTCTTCCTGCTCTGCCGCTTTGAAGCGGTCCAGAATGTCAGGGAAAGCATCATAAAGTTCATCAGTTTCAGGGGTGCCTGTGTACGGTGCACCAGCACGTGACAGCTTCAGTTTGCGGTTGGGGTCCAGCTCAACTTCAAAGAGCTCCTGCAACTGGACGGGCCGATCCAGCAGCACGCTGAGCGCATTAAGGATGTGGTAGAGGCTGTTGAGGTCAATATGTTTGACATCGCCACGGGCCAGGGCGAAGATGCTGGCCCGCCCCACTTCACCCTGAGTCTGCTTGTGCAGTTTGTAGGCGGTGAGGCCGTTTGCTTTCAGAAAGCTGTTGAGTGCGAGTCGAACTGCCATGATTCCAATCTATTATAGTATGAATTTTCTGGACTATATTTGTCTAGATGTGTGGGTGCCAGACGGGGTTGGTTGACAAAGTGTACCAAATTTGGTACACTTTTAATCAGGAGGTGATGGTATCGGCAAACTGAGAGTCCCGAGCATTCGCGAGTTCCTGAAGTACCTGAGCAGCAAAGGCTTCTACGAACTCCGCAAAGGCAAAGGGGACCACACCATCTGGACCGATGGAACCCACACTGTCCCCATCGACATGGGACAGAACCCGCCCAAAAAAGGCACCTTCAAAAAGATGCTCAAGGACGCGGGACTTCCAGAAGATGACTTCAGATGAGGGGGCGAAAGCCCCCACCCCTCTCAGCCGATGCCACCACCCAAAGGAGTCACATGAAACAGTACCTGTGCGTGATCGAAAGCGAAACGGTGAACAGGACCACCACCTACGGGGGCTTCTGTGTGGACCTGCCCGCCACCGTCAACAGCAAATCCACCCGCGAAGAAGTCATGGAGGCCCTGCAAGAAGCGATGGCTCTGGCCCTGGTGACCCTGCAAGTGGATCTGGGCCGTGACCTTCCCGATCCCACCTCCAGGCCTGAAGACGTGGACACCAGTGACATGGAGGCGTTTGAGTTTGTGCACCTTTGCCCTGCCCCGGTGGACCCTGTGTCTCTGGAGTTGAATTTTGCTCTGAAGCGCAGCGGGCTGAGCATCACCGAAGTGGCCCGCCGCATGGGGACCAGCAGGAACGCCGTGTACCGCCTGCTGGACCCCACCTACCACGGGCACAGTTTTGACAGCGTGCGCCGGTTTGCAGAGGCCCTATCCGGGCAGGTGGTTTTCAAGGTAGACATGGCAGAGGCCTCTGCAGCTTCAGCAGTTTGATCTTCAGGCTCTGGTGCCCCTGGTCTAAACCAGGGGTTTTGCGCTGCAATGCGTTTTACGGGCTTGTATCTGACTTCAGGTGATTTATGACCTGATTGAAGCTGCTGGGGTGCTGTTGGCCCTCTGGTGGATCGACTTTCCCTACGATAAATTATATTATCGTAGGGAAAGTCAGAAATCCAGTTGCCGAGATTTCCACTTTTCTAGTATTCTCGATTTCTAGAAAAGTGGAGGGAACTTTTTCGGCTCTTTCCTCGTACTGCAGGCATGTCACCCACAAATGTGCAGCAACTTGAATTCAGCAACTGGCTTCTGGAACCCCTCCAAGCCTTCTTTGAAAATGTCCAGACCTTCTTTGGCGTCCGTCATGAGGCCCGCAATCTCTTGCAAAGCACTTCTGCTGAATGGAGCTGGTGGCTGCTGGGGGTGTTGATGATCGTCTTTTTCTTTGTGGCCCGCAGGGCTCACAACCTGCTACGAGATTGATAGACATCCAGAAAACCAGAATTCTTCAAAAATAGAATTCTAGAAAAATATCCGGTATGCTGGATGCATGCGAATTGTCATTGCAAACCAGAAGGGAGGCGTGGGAAAAACCGTCTCAGCGGTCAATCTGGCCTACGCCATCCACAGCCTCCGGCATGAAAAAAAGGAATCGGTCCTCCTGATTGACGGGGACGAGGAGAACTTCGCGGCCAGTGACTGGGTGGCCACCGGAGCCAAAAATGGCGTCACCCCGCCATTCGGCTGTGTGACCCTCAAAGATTACGACCCCAAAAAGCACAAGGCGACCCACCTGATGCTCGACACCAAAGGGGGGGAAGGGGAAGACGCCCTGCTGACCCTCAGCAAGCAGTTTGACCTGCTGATCATCCCCAGCAAGCCAGAGGCCATCAGCCTGCGGGCCTTGATCCGCACCATCCGCCCCCTGGTCAAAGCGGGCCGCACCAACTACCGTGTGCTCCTCACTGACGTCGCCAGCGCCCCCAGCACCAGCGGGGAGGAAGCGAAGCAGAGCCTGCTGGATGCCGGGGTGCCGGTGATCGGCCAGATGATCCGCAGGGCCACCGCCGTTGAAGATGCCTCGAATCGGGGCATCTGCGTCCGCGACGTGAAACGCAACAGTCGGGCCTCCCTGGTGTGGATGGATTACACCATTGTCGCCCGTGAAATTTTTGCCCAGATCCTGCAGCAGGAGGCCATGAAATGAGCAAATTTGGAAAATTCTCTGTGACCGATGACGCCGACACCAGCAGCACCAGTGAAAAAGTGGAACGGGTGAAGGTTGGCATTCAGATTCGCAAAGACCTGAAAAAAGCTGTTGCAGTGGCAGCTGCAGATGAAGAACTGAAGGAATACCAGATCTACGAAGCAGCTCTCGAACTGTACTTCAAATCCAGGAAGGAAAACTCCTGATGCTTTCACCCATCGCCAACTCCAACATAATTCATCGAGTCGCGAAAGTCATCTGGGGCAGTGGCACCGGTACAGGGGTTTTTGTGGATTACCGCGACACCATGTACTTCATTACTGCCTACCATGTGGTCAAAGGAATAAAAGATGGACACCTCCTTACAATCATGCCTCACACAGGCAAAGAAGTAACTGTCACCGTGCGAATTGTTTGCATGAGTCCTGACGCAGACTACATTGTTTTCACCTTCGATGAGTTCGCTGGCCAACTGCCCCTCGCAAACCTTCCAGTCCACTTGGACCTTGAGTTCACGCTCACCCAGGAAGCCCTGTATGTGGGATATCCAAAGGGGCTGGTCATGACTGGAGGCGATGGGCAGGGCATTCCAAAAACATTGCCCCTGTTCAAGCAGGGAATCATATCAGCTCTGGATTCCTCAGACCCGGCAGACCAGTTCATACTCCTAGACTCTGCAGGAAATGCTGGCTTCTCAGGTGGTCCCATCTTTGTGGTTGAGAAGCAGCTAGCAGCCGGGGGAGGCATCACCCACCTGATTGGGATTGTTTTGGCAAACTTGCGGGATGATGAAACCGGCAACTACCTTTTCGCCTATGCTCGGTCCATCAAACAGATCACAGACCA
>NZ_BJXB01000046.1 GCF_007990775.1 Deinococcus cellulosilyticus NBRC 106333 = KACC 11606
TTTTTTGTTTTTATCTCCCTGTAAAACCACCTGCAGTTGTGGGTGTGGAACAGGAAAATCAGGCAACAGAAAACTTGACGGTCACCGAAAGTTTTGCTATTGTCTATGTGCTGATCAGGGGAACCTGAAAGGCAGAACATGCGGGTGTAGCTCAGTTGGTAGAGCGCGACCTTGCCAAGGTTGAGGTCACGAGTTCGAGTCTCGTTACCCGCTCCAGAATCAAAAGACCGGATCTTTCGATCTGGTCTTTTTTATTGCCTGTATTTTTTATTCTGATGGTTTGAATGTTGAAAAGAGAAGGTATGCTTGAGTCATGATCTCTGATTCCTTTGTGTTTGATCTTCCCACCAAATGGGTGGCTGTGCCTGTGGCTGTGGTTTTAGGACTCGTGATTTATGGAATTTATACATTGTTGAAAAGCTGGATCAGTGAAAAGTACCATTCTTTGCTTCTGACAGTGCTGGCTTTTGGTCTTGGTCTCGGTGCTCTCGGAGGATGGATCTGGTATCTGGTGGTCAGTTCTTCTTAAAAGATGCTGGATGTTCTGTAAAATGACTGCACAATGAGCATTCATTTTCAGGTGCTGGGCCAGATGGGCATGGACAATGCACTTCTGGTCAAATTGGAAAATTACCGCAAGCTGGAACGCCTGCTGTTTGATTGTGGGGACCGAACCCTCAGTGACCTTCCTTATTCGGACCTTCTGGGGATAGACCACCTGTTCTTTTCGCATCTGCATGTGGATCATGTTTCAGGATTTGATGCTTACTTCAGGGCGAATTTCAACCGGACCAGCAAAGAGAACCACATCTGGGGGCCTCCCGAAACCGCTCGCATCATGCAGCACCGTTTTCAGGGGTACATGTGGAATCTGGCGGAGCAGTATGGCACGGTGTGGCAGGTGCATGAAGTGTTTCCTGAGCACGTTCACACCTACTGTTTTGAGACTGCTGAGGGATTCAGAATCGCCCACGATCTGGGGCAGGTGAAGCACCAGGGGGTGATCCTGGATCAGGAGCAGTATCAGGTGAGGGCCATCACCCTGGACCACCAGACGCCCTGTCTGGGGTTTGCGGTGCATGAACGGGCCAAAACCCGCATTGATCTTTCAAAGCTGTCAGATCTGGGTTTGCGGTCTGGAAAATGGCTGGAGCTTTTGAAGGATTTTCATTTCTCTGAAGAAAGCATTGAAGTGGATGGGAAGCAATATTCAATGGCTTTTCTCAAGGAGAAACTGCTGATGGGGCATCCCAGAGGGGGGCTGGCTTACCTCACGGACTTTCTGCTGACCCCTGAGGCACTGGGTGACCTCAGGGGTTTTCTGCAACATGTGGATGTGCTGATTTGTGAAGGGCAGTACCTGCATGAAGATCTGGCACGGGCGAGGCGCAATTTTCACCTGACCAGTCGGCAGGCAGCACAGATTGCTCTGGAGGCTGGAATTCACAAGCTGGTGCTCATGCATGTCTCGAAACGGTATGAAGCTGCCCAGTGGCAGAGGTTGCTCTCTGAAGCACAGGAGGTTTTTGTCAACACGGCTTTTCCAGAGCACTGGGCAGAGATGTCATAAACTCAGGTCATGCAAGTCCATCAGATGCGTGCCTACCACAGGCTTGAACGTTTCACCGAAGTGCCCATGCTGGTTCTGGCCATTGTCTACCTGTTGCTGGAGATTTTTCCGCAGGTCATCAGCGTCTCCACGGAAGTGCTGCGATTGGTTGAAGGGGTGGAGTGGTTCATCTGGGCACTTTTTGCACTGGAATTGATCTCCAAATTCTACCTGTACCCCAACAAATTGCGTTTTCTGACCACCCACTGGGCAGATGTTCTGATTGTCACCATGCCTTTTCTGCGGCCACTGCGGCTTCTGAAGATTCTGGTGATCCTGTACCGCACCTGGAAGCGCTCCAGACGGCTTTTCCGGCAGCGTGCCCTGAATTTCGTTGGCCTGATGAGCGTGCTGGTTGTGGCGATTTCCGCAGGCCTGGTGCTGGTTTTTGAAAAAGGTCAGGGAGGAACCATCAACAGTTATCAGGACGCCCTGTGGTGGGCGGTCACCACCATCACCACGGTGGGTTATGGGGACAAGTTTCCTGTGACGCCAGCAGGACGCGGGGTGGCGATTTTTCTGATGTTCACAGGAATCACCCTGTTCGGACTGCTGACCGCCACAGTTGCAGCTTTTTTTGTGGATGACGAGAAAGAGCCCCAGGACCAGGAGGTGCATGACCGTCTGGTTCGCCTGGAAGCACATGTGTTGGAACTGAAAGCCCTGCTGAAAGAAAAGCAGGGCCGTGAGGACAGCCTCTAGGGTTCAAAAATGTGGGTGGGTTTTCCATCCAGACTGAGGGTGTTTTTCTGTTCCCAGTAGGCATGCATCTGTTCAGGGGACTTTTTCTCTGCCCACCGGTTCAATTCCTCGCGCTCATCCCGATAATCGAAGAATGGCACCGCCATGCCGCAGGAGGTCTGGACCAGATCCACATCCACCACGAAGATCTGGCGGGTGCCCGGGAAAGTGGGGAAGAGGGCGAGCAATTCAGGCCATTCGGGGTCATAAGCGTGGTAGACCCTGGCTTTGCCGTACAGCCTCAGAATCATGGGGGGGCCTTCAAAGGCACAGAACATCACGGTCATGCGCCCGTTTTCCAGCACATGTGCTGCGGATTCATTGCCGCTTCCCGTCACATTGAGCCAGGCGACCCGGTTGGGCCCCAGAACCCTCAGAGAGTCCATTCCTTTGGGGGAGAGGTTGACGTGGCCTTCTGCACCAGCGGTGCCCACGAAGAAGATCTTTTGTTTTTCAATGAAGTCCTGCAATGTTCCTGTGATGCTGTCCAGTTTCTTGCCCATCTTGCCATCATAGGTGGCTTTTACACTGAAGTTTGAGATGAGATCAAGAATTGGATTGTGGGCAGGGGTTTGTCTGGGTGTTTTGCTGCTGGGTGGGTTGAGCCTGCCTGTTTCTGACCGTGTTGTTCAGCGTGCTGCAGAAGGCAGCCTTTTTGATGATGTTTCACAGGTGCCGCACAGGAAGGTGGGTTTGCTGCTGGGCACCTCCAAATTTGTGGGGGAGCGGATCAACCTGTTCTACCAGTATCGCCTGGATGCTGCTGTGGAGCTGTACCAGAGCCAAAAAATCGATTATGTGCTGGTGACTGGAGACAACTCCACAGTCCAGTACGATGAGCCCACCACCATGAGAAATGATCTGGTGCAGAGGGGCATTCCAGAGGACCACATTGTGCTGGATTACGCTGGGTTTCGCACCCTGGACTCTGTGGTGCGTGCGAACAGGGTGTTTGGACAGGAGGCGTTCACGGTGATCTCGCAGAAGTTCCACAACGAGCGTGCGGTGTATCTGGCGCGTGCCCATGGTCTGGACGCCATTGGGTTCAATGCCCAGGATGTGGGTGGATACGGTGGAATGAGGGTTCTGCTGAGAGAGCAATTTGCACGTCTGGCCGCCATTCTGGATGTGAAAGTGCTCAACACCCAGCCCAAATTTCTGGGGGAGCCCATTCAGATCGGAAAAAGATGACCCTCTGGTTTTGAGGGGGCCTGTGGAAGTGTTTAAAAAGCACAGACGGATGCTTTAAATCCGGGGCAACCTGTTGTAATCCACTTTGGCGTTGTGTCTGCGGTCCAGTGGAATTTCTGAGATGCTCTCAAAGGCGTCCAGATCTGCCCACTGAAGCATGGCTTGCAAACCTGCAGGATCTGGGGAACCTTTCCATTGCACATACAAAACCCGTTTTCCCTGCTGTACGGTCAGTGCGGCCCGCTTGACCGCAGGATGGTTCTGGGCGGCCACCTCCACACTGAAAGGATAAAGGGTGCCCCTGGCGTCCTGCACACGGGCTCCGCAGCGTCCCAGGAGCCAGAGGCGGCCTTGCAGATCAAGGTATCCTGCGTCGCCCGTGCGGTGCCAGGAGAGGCCCGTTTCGTCGGTCCATTTGGTTTCCTGATTGCCTGAAGGGTCAAGGTAACCCTTCAGGACATGGTCACCCGTGACCACAATTTCCCCGGTCTGCATGGGGGGAAGGGCTGCATCTTCAAAAGCCTGACGGCTCTGGTAGGGGAAAGGTTTTCCATGCTGATCTGGAAGTATCCTGAGCTGGATTTCTGAAACGGGACGACCTGCCAGCAACCCTTTGCCTGAGCGCATCTGCTCAAAATCCTGCGGGGTGATGTCAGTGTAGGCCTGTTCGGCAATCGGTTCGGCTTCTGTGGAGCCGTAGACACTGTACACCTCGGCCTGGGACTGCTTTCTGAACAGGTCCAGTTGGTAGGGAAACACGGGGGCCCCTCCCACATAAATCCGCCTGAAGGGGAGTTCTCCCTTTTCTGCAAGGCGTTCCACAAAGGCAGGAGAGGCCGCCACCGTGAGGGGTCTGTGGGTTTCCAGTTGTCTCATGACGGGTCCAGCATCAATGAAACCGGGCCTTGCCAGTTTTGCGGCGGGAATCAGGGCGGTGCCTCCTGCAGCCAGAACGGTCAGGGTGACCACAGCCAGGGTGCACAGGTGAACCCCTTCGGGTTCCAGTTGCAGGGTGTGTTGCAGGGCCTGGTTCTGGGCCAGCAGAAACCCGTGAGACCTGGAAGCTGCTTTGGGTCTGGAGGTGCTTCCCGAGGTGAAGGTGATCAGGGCAGGATCATCGGCATCCAGCAAGAGGGCTTCCACTTTTGAGGCCTGCAGTTCTTTCCATCTGTGGGTGAAAGGCAGCCATCCGGAAGTCACCAGATGTTTTGGGACCTGCCTCAATTCTGGGCTGAGCAGGCGCAGGAGGTGGGCTTTTGGGATGCCCACGAAAACTTCGGGGCGTGTGGCAGACACCCCATGCCTGAAATTCGCTGTGCCTGCTCCGGGATCAATGACCACGGCCACCCCACCCAGTTTCCAGATGGCGGCGAGTGTGGCATACAGTTCCGGTCCTATGGGAATGAGCACCAGAACACGGGTTCCTTTTGATACCCCGAGTTTTTGCAGTTGCCGGGCCATGCTGTTTGATCGGTCTTCCAGTTGCTGGTAAGTGGTGGTGCCCCGGGCTGTGATCAGGGCGGGACGCTCCGGGTGGCTCTGTGCATGCTGGGTCAGAATCAGGCTTAAATTCATTGCTTCTCAGTGTAGTGGAGAGGCACAGCCCTGGCAGTGCCCTGAAATGATATCAATTGAGATTCTATAGGATAACGTTACTGTGGAGTGCACAGTAACAATCCCGAAATCGGCTGTTGTGTCTATGTTTTGTGCTCCAGATTCCCGGTACCATGAACACTGATGCTGTCTCCCACCCTGAACGTCAAAAGCTGGTCCTTCCCTTCCCGATTTGTGATGCTGCTCTGTGGTCTGGTGGTGTGCTCTGTGGCCATTGCCCTCATGCTCAATGCCCAGGTGGGCCTGTCTCCCTGGGATGCCCTGCACCAGGGCATCAGCCACCACACGCCGCTTTCCGTGGGTCAGACCACCATCCTGATGGGCCTGGTGGTCCTGGGGGTATCCTGGGCCTTTTTGCGGCACCCTGTGGGGGTGGGAACCGTACTGAACATGGCCCTGATTGGTCTGTTCATTGACCTGAGCCTGCCTCATTTGCCTCATCCTTCCGTGCTGTGGGAACAGTGGGTGCAGTTTCTGCTGGGTGTGGTGGTGCTCGGGGTGGGAACAGGGATGTACGTGTCGTCTGCACTCGGGGCAGGACCGAGAGACGGCCTGGTGATTGCGCTGAGCCAGAACACCCGCTGGGGGGTCAAGCGCATCCGCACCGCCATTGAGATGGTGGTGTTGCTGGCCGGATTTCTGCTGGGAGGCAGTGTGGGCTGGGGAACGCTGGCTTTCGCTCTGCTGGTGGGGCCTGCCATGTCGCTGGGGATGCGGCTTTTCGGGGTCAGAAAGTAAGCGGGCACCCTCGCGATAGGCAATTGCCCTCTTTTTTTCTGTGCCTCTCACCCCTCAGAATAAGACCATGCATTTTGAGGCGCTGGACACATTGAAAGCCCTTTTTTCCAACCAGATGAGTGTGGCCCCGAGCGTGCTGGAATCCCACTCCAGAGATGAGTCTTACCCGGAAAGCCACCTTCCAGATGTGGTGGTTTTCGCAGAATCGGAAGCCGATGTCCTGAAGGTGCTCGAAGTGGCCCGCACCCATCAGGTGCCGGTGGTGCCTTTTGCTGTGGGAAGCAGCATTGAAGGGCAGGTGGTGCCCGTGCACGGAGGCATCAGTCTGGACCTGAGCCGCATGAACCGGGTGCTGCAGATCCACCAGAGTGATTTCAGTGCAGTGGTTCAGCCAGGGGTGCTGTACCCGGAGCTTTCCAGACAGGCCCGTCCTTATGGGCTGTTTTTTGCTGTTGATCCCGGTGCAGATGCCTCGCTGGGAGGGATGGCCTCCACCAATGCCTCGGGCACAGGAGCGGTGAAGTATGGCACCATGCGCGATCAGGTGCTGGACATGCGGGTGGCCCTGATTTCCGGTGAGGTGATCCGTGTGGGAGCCAAATCCCGCAAGACCAGTGCAGGATACGACCTCAGGCACCTGTTCATCGGGGCGGAAGGGACGCTGGGGGTGATCACAGAATTGACCGTGAAACTGCATCCTCTTCCGGTGGCAGTGGCAGTGGCCAAGGTGACTTTTGAGTCCGTGCAGGACGCCGTGAACTGCGCTGTCACCGTGATGGGGGCAGGTCTCAGTCCGGAACGCATTGAACTGGTGGATGCCCGCGCCGTGCAGGCCGTGAACCAGTACAAAGGCACCCACCATCCCGAGACGCCCACCCTGTGGATTGAACTGTCCGCAAGTGGAGAGGTGCTGTTGCGCGAAAACCTGGAGATCCTCAGGGAGTGCTGCATGGAATCCTACGCCACCAGCTTTATTCTGGCGCGTGAGGAATCCGAGCGGCGCGAACTCTGGGAGTCCAGACACCACGCTTTTTATGCCCTCAAGCGCCTCCATCCCGAGCACGATTCCCACACCACCGACCTGTGTGTTCCCATCTCCAGGCTACCCGAAGTGGTGCAGCACACCGAGGAGCTCTGCAAGGCACATGGTCTGGACGCCGTTTTGCTGGGTCATGTGGGAGATGGCAATTACCATGTGCTCTTTCATGGGGATGCAAAGAATCCTGCCCAGTGGGAGAGCATCCTGCAGGTTTCAGACCTGATGGTGCAGAAGGCCCTGGAGGTGGGAGGCACCTGCACCGGAGAGCACGGAATTGGCCTCAGGAAAAGAAAACACCTGACCCAGGAGCATGGAGACCTGATTCCCTTCATGCGGGGCATCAAGCACCTGTTTGACCCACAGAACCTGCTGAATCCAGGGAAGATTTTTTAGTCTGTCCCCACGCCCCAGGGCAGCACATTGGGCCGGCTGCCAGAAAACAGCACCTGATCAATTTTCCAGCGCGCGTTCTTCAGCCGGGTCAGTTTGAACGTGAGTTGTCGAGGCACCACAGCATTCTGGGCCTGTAGGGTGGCTGTGGTGCCCTGCACCTTGCTGTTCTGGATGTTCGAGGCCTTCAGCTGAAAAGGCAGGCCTTGCAGTTGTTCTGCTGCCAGCATCACCCGGTCAAATTGCAGGCTGAGGTCCAGCATCACTTCGGATTCTTCCGGAGCATCCAGAATGCCGGATGCCTTCACGATGTCGGTGCCTGACCCTCTGAGGATCTGGGTGAAATCAAAAGCCATCAGGTGGCTGGCCCAGGCCTGTTGTGCACGGGGAGAAAGACAATAAAAAACAGTCAGGTAATCACTTTTCTGATATGCCTGCAAGAAGAGAGAAGTGGTCTTCTGGGGTGTGCTGAAATCCAGTCCATCATAGTAGGTTCGTGCTTTCTGGGAGAGGCCTGAACCCAGGAGACCCGCAAGCAAAAGAAAAGAAAGAGGTTTCAACAGCATGACCCAAGTGTAACGGTTTTGTCATGTGGGCCGGGAGCAGGGAAGAGGCAGGGTTTCTGTTCCAGTGGGAAGCAGGGGTTGAATGGTGGGCTGCAGTTTTTCCAGGGCTGTCAAGGCCGCTGGATAATTCTGCTTGCTGGCCTGCAACAGCCAAAGGTAAGCCTGCACAGGGTCCTGGGTTTCCAGCTCCAATGCAAGCTGGGTCTGGGCATTCACCAGCCCTGAGCAGGCTGCAGCCTTCAGCCACCTGAGGGCTTTCTGGGGGTTCTGCTGGACGGTTTTTCCGGTGCGGTAACGCTGGTAGAGGTTGTACTGGGCCGTGCCACTTCCGCCCCTTGCGGCCCTGAAAAGCCAGTACTGGGCATTGGCCGGAAACCCGAGCAGGTCATACTGCATGGCAAGTTGAAACTGGACGGCAGGTTTGCTCTGCACGGCAGCTTCCCTGAGATCAGAAAGACTCTCGGCCTGTGCGCTTCCCAGCAGCAACAAGAACCCCACCCAGACTTTCATTCTGCATCCCTGAACAGCTCTGGTGGATGCGTCCTGACCTCACCCTGGAGCTCCTGGTACGTGGCCCGACCAAGGTACACTGCAGCCACCTCGCCAGTCAGTTTGAAGTCCTCAAAAGCCTCTGGGTGGTAATGCACCTGCCTGACCTCTCCCACCACCCAGTCGTGGTCACCAAAAGGAACGAACTGCACCTGATCGATTTCATAGGCCAGATAAGCCTCCTCCAGAATCAGGGTGTCGAGTGCGCCGCTGTACACCTTCAGGCCCAGACGGTCAAACTTATCCCGTCCATCATGGTAGGAATAAACCCCTGCCCCCTGAATTTCACGTGAAAATTCGAAAGGCAGGAAATTCACTGCAAAACGCCCTGCTTCCCTGAGCAGGGGATGGGTGGCCCGCTCGGGACCCACCGCCACCCCGTACATTGGAGGGTGCATGGACACCGCACTGTGCCAGCCAGCGCTCATCAGGTTGCGGGCACCAGGGGTCTGTACGGTGATCACCGCAACAGTGGCTGGATAATACCCGAAGAATCGGTCGGTGCGTTCAAGCCTTGCCATGTTGCCCAGTGTACCCCGGAGGGTTCAGTCCTTCAGCAGTTCACGCAGGAAAGCTGCAGAGTGCCGCACATCATCGGCGGTGCCACTGATCTCCAGACAGACCGTGCCAGAGAACCCTTCCAGGTGCTTTTTCTGGTTTTGCCAGTTGATCTTGCCGCGCCCCAGCGCAAAGTGATCGTCCTCAAGGCCCAGGCTGTCCTGCAAATGCAGGTGGGTGATGTGAGACAGTTCCCAGTAGGCCTCAATCTGTTCCTCCCCACCTTCAATCAGGGCATGGCCGACATCCAGGCACACCCCGAAACCTGCAAACCGGCTCATCTCCTCAAGTTCATCTTTGCCTTTCAGAAATTCCAGCGGGTTGATGTGGGTGTTTTCCAGGGTCACTGGAATGGCAGGGCCTTTGAGCACTTCCAGGCTCTTGAGCAATTGTCCTTTTGCCGCCTGCACAATCAGAGGATGCCGCTCAGGAATCCGGCCCCCGTGCAGCACACTGTTGAGGGCATCCACGCTTGCAGTGTATTCAAAAGCCTGTTGCATGCGTTCCACAGAAACCTTCCGCACCCCCTCAAAGAGGGAAGCCAGATTGAGTTCCAGATAGGGCAGGTGAACGGTCACCCCCACACCGGTGGCCTTTTTGAGCTCAAGCACCTTCTGAACAGGCTGGCTGCTGGGAAGAATCTCCTGCAGGTCATAGGCCAGCTCCACAAAATCCAGTTGCAATTCCACAGCGAGCCTGAAGGCCTCATCCAGATCCAGAATGTTGGCACTGATCGGGGTGTATCCGACAAACATGTTTTTCAGCATGGCACTTCAGCATAACAGCAGAGGTGTGGGTGGGAGGTCAGGGGAAAGAGGCCGAGGGCCAAGGGCCGAGAGCAAATGCCATTGCTTTGATGTGTGGTGGTTCGAGATGTGGTCGCATGGGAGTCAAAAGCCAGGCAGGGACAGCCCAATGACCTGCCCCTGCACTTTCGGTTGACACCAGCAATTCACAAATTTACGTTGCTCTCGGCTCTCGGCTCTCGGCTCTCGGCCTGAATTACTTGCTGCTCAATGCCTTCCTCTGTGCCTCTTCCAGTGCCGCTCTGGCGGGCACATTGCCCTTGGTGGCCTTCTCAATGGCCTCCTCCAGGTAGGTGCGCCACAGGGTGTAAGCAGGAACCTTTGGACGGGTGACCGACTCATCGAGCTGGTTGTAGGCCGTCTTGCGGTATGGGTTTTCACCATAGAAGTCTTTGAGGAGGGGCAGAACGCTCTTTCTGGGGGTCAGGTAGTAACTGAATTCGATCCACTTTTTGAGGGTCTGGGGCTCCATCAGGTACTTCCAGAAGGCAAAGGCCCCTTCCTGCTCCTTGCGGGAAGCCCCTTTCAGCACCACCAGCTGGGCACCACCGAGGGGCACTGCACACTTTTTGTCGCAGGGCATGGGGGCCACACCCAGTTTGAAAGCCACCGAGTAGGGCAGGATGTCCGGATAGTTGGCACTCGAAGCCACCACCATGAAGTTCTTGGTGCGCACGAAGTCCAGGATCGCCACCTGGGTTTCTCCGAGGTTTCTGGGGGTGGCGACTTTGTTCTTGACCATGCGGGAAAGCTGTTCTAAAGCATCGATCACTTCTGGGCTGGTGAAGTTGGGTTTGCCATCACTGGTGACCACGTTTCCGCCCCGGGCGAGCACCATCTGCTCAAACTGCCAGGATTCGGCCATGACCATGAAACCTCTGGACGCCCGGTTGGTGAGTTTTTTGGAGACCTCTTCCAGCTCGTCCCAGGTTTTTGGGGGTTTGATGTTGCGGGCTTCGAGGGCGGTGGCGTTGTAGTACAGCACCGGAGTGGAGACGTTCCAGGGCAGGCCCACCCGTTTGCCGTTCACCTCGCCGTAATTCCAGACGCTGCTGTAGAAGTCCTTGATGAATTTGTCATCGAGGGTTTTTTCCAGGTAACTCAGGTCGGCCAGGGAGCCATCTGCTGCCAGTTTTGAAAAAAAACTGATTTCTGCCTGGAAGAGCACTGGAGCGCTGTCGGAGCGCAGGGCAGCGATGAGTTTGGTTTCGGCCGTCCGGTAATCTCCAGCCACCTCAGGGATGATCTGGTAGTCATCCTGGGATTTGTTGAATTCATCGGCCAGGGCCTGCACCTGCGGTTTGCTGGTTTCCATGGAATGCCAGAACTTGATCTTCAGCGGGGCGGCCACGGCAGCGCAAGACAGCAGACCGAGGGCCAGTAGAACAGCCTTTCTCATTTGAGACCTCCTTGGAAGGTTTTCACCACGTAGCGCTCAAAGACGCCATAAAGCAGGATGATCGGCAGGGAGGTGACCAGTGCAGCGGCCCCCAGCACCCCCCAGTTGTTGCTGGTGGCCCGCATCAGTTCCGAGAGGGCCACCTGGATGGTGGGGAAGTCCTGGCTGAGCACCACTTTGGGGTACAGCACAAGGTTCCAGTGGGCAGCGAAGGCCAGCACACTTGCTGCAGCCACTTCGGGAAGCAGCAGGGGAAGCATGGTCTGGAACATGATGCGGCTTTCACTCGCCCCATCCAGACGGGCGGCTTCCACGTACTCCCAGGGGATTTTGAGCATGCCCTGGTACAGCAGGAACACCATGAAAGGGCTTGCCATGAAAGGGAAAATCAGGGCCAGGGGAGAGTTGAGCAGGTGGAGTTTCTGCAGCAGGCCATAGAGGGGCACCAGCATCAGTTCTGCGGGAATGGCAAAGAAGAACAGGTAGAGGCCCAGCAGAGGGGTTCCTGCACGAATGGCATACGCAGCCGGGAGTGAGGTCAGCAGTTGCAGGGTGACCACAATGCTGCTGGAGAGCAGGCTGAAGATCAGGGGCTTCCAGAGGTTCACCTGGGAGAGGGCTTTGAAGTTCTCGAAGCTCAGGCTGATCTTGAGGGGCTGACCGCTGTAAAAGCCATCAGCAGACAGAAAAGCGCTGTACAGCAGCCACAGAAAGGGAATCATGGTGAGCACCACGATCACCCCGCTGAAAATCCGCCCGATCCTCACGACGACCCTTTCAGGCGTCTGGCCTGCCAGGCTGCAAATGCGAAGGTGATGATCAGGACCAGCACACTGATGGCTGCAGCGTAGCCCAGGCGGTAACGCTCGAATGCCGTTTCATAGAGGTAGTACCCGATCACGCGGGTGCTGCCGAAAGGACCACCACGGGTGAGCAGGAAGACTGCAGTGTAAGACTGCAGGGCATACAGAGATCCGACCACGCCCAGAAACACCACGCTGGGCCTGAGCAGCGGAACAATAATGTAACGTTTGATTTCGCTTTCTTTCGCCCCATCCACCCTGGCGGCCTCCACCACTTCATGGGGGATGCTTTTCAGGCCTGCGGAGAAAACCAGAATGCCATATCCCAGGTTCTGCCACACGGTAAAAAGTGCAATCAACACCAGTGCGGCCCAGCCCTGGTCTCCCCAGGGCAGGGAGAGGGCTCCCTGGGTCAGTTCGCTGATCACCCCATAATCCGGCGAGAACAGCACATACCAGGAAATGGCACTGGCAGCCACAGTGACCAGTCCTGGCATGAACATCAGGGCTTTCACCAGACGTTCCAGTTTGGTGCCATCAATCTCTACAGCCACCAGAATGGACAGGCCCATGAACAGGGGCAGGGTGATGAGGGCAAAGATCAGCGTGGTGAAAAGACTGCCGCCAAAATCAGCGTCGGTGAAGAGGCTCAGGTAGTTCTTCAGGCCGATGTTAGTCCCTTCATCTGTGCCGCCCCAGTCCAGCGTGCTGAACTGCATCACCTGCAAGAGGGGGTAGCCCACAAAAACGAGCATGGACAGCACGCTCGGGAGCACCCCCCACCAGCCAGCACGAAGTTTCAGCAGACGCTTTCGGGACATGGGTGGATTAGAAACCAAATCTTGCACTGACCGTGAAGGTGTTGTTTCTGAACGCAAGGTCCAGTGAACTGCTGTTGTCCATGTCGAAGTAGTAACGGAAGCCCGCATGGTACCCGAGCTGGAAACCCCCTGTACCAAAACCGGGATAAACACCCGCATTGACGGTAAACTCTGTGAAGTCAAAGGAGATCAGGGGACCTGCATGAACTCCCCAGAAATCTGTACCTGCATTCACGTCTGCCCGCAGGGCCACAGCCATGGGTGGGTCCACACTGAGGGAGGGGAACAGCAGGGCCTTGGCGGCAAACTCGCCCCCGAACTTCTGGGTCTGGAAGTTGAACCGGGCAGAGCTTTCAAGCCCAATGTCCACAGGCAGATCCAGGGTCAGGGGATACTCAACCCCGATCTGGGCAGTGGCGGGGTAGGCGTAACCGAATTCAAAGGCTTTTTCAACATAAGCACTCGGACTGGCAGCAGCCAGACCCCCGAGCGCCATCAGTGCAGTGAGGGTTCTTTTCATCATCAACTCCGTCTGAGTCTAACGGGATGGTGGTCACCGTTTGGTCAAGAATATCACGCACAGTTCACGCTGGATGAGTTGAGGCCTGCAACAGATTGTGCTTATGGATGGGGAAGAACCAGAAGTTGCAGCTTTGTTTTGACCTCCACCTGTCTGGAAGCTGCATTTGAACGCCCGGTGAGGGGATCAAGCACCTGAGCTTCCTGCGAAAGCTGCAGCACCTGGGGATTTCCCCAGAAGGCCACCACCACACGCCCATCTGTGCGCTTCCAGGCCCGGCTGTGCAGCACGCTGGAGGGCTTCCAGCCCAGTTCTACAGGTTCAAGGTCTCCCTTGAGCACATCCAGAAAGCGCCTGAGGGCAGTGAAAGCAGGTTTGGGCTGGCCGTTCACATCCAGCAGGCCATAAAATTGGTCTCTGAGAGAGGCCCGCCCATCCAGATCGGTCAGCGTGAAAAGGTAGATGCGGTCGAAGCCCAGATGGGCAGAGAGCACAATGCGCCTGAGCAGAAAATCTGCCTGCTCCTCAGGGGTGATCAGGGGCTGTTCCTCGACAGGGCCAGGATAGGTGGACCAGCCAAACTCTGTGGCCCAGATCCTTTTGCCCCAGCCTTTCAGTGTTTCATTCACCATTTTTGTGCGGTTCAGGAAAAAATCTGGACCTTTGCTGTATGCCGTGATGCCTTCAGGCTGGAAGGTGTAGGGGTGGTATGCCACGGTCTGGATGCCTTCCAGGGCTCTACTGTCCTGCAGGTGTTTCAACAGAAAAGAACCCTCTGGAAGTTCACTCCAGTAAGCGAAGCCCGCTGTCATCACTTCGGTGGGAAGACCTTTGAGGGCTTTTGCACTGGACTGAAGCAGATCACCATACTCCCGGACCAGGGTTGTGCTGGCTGACGTTCTCCATGAGGATGGCAGGTTGGGCTCATTCCACACCTGCCAGGTTTGCACCTGCGGGTAACGCAAGGCCAGCTTTTTCAGGAAGCCTGTGTACTGGGATGGATCTCTGGGAGGGAAGGTGTCTGGGAAGGGTTCTCCTGCAGGGGCACGGCTTGCGAATTTTGCTGAACCGGTCAGGAAAAGCAGTGGGTCGAGGTGATGCTGTTGTGATTTTTGCATCACCGGGTCCAGACAGTTCTTCAGGACCTCGTCTGTGCCTTTTTCAGGTTCCAGCAGATCCCAGTGCAGGTCCATTCTGAAGTGCTTCAGGCCGAGGTGTTCCATCTGCTGCATGAGGTGATCCACATGGTCTGTGGGGCTCTGGACAGGATTCTGGGGGCAATTTTGAAACCAGAGGAACTGGGCATTCACCCCCAGAAAATCCCTGAAATTGAAGGTCACAGGGGTGCTCTGGGCCTGACATGAGTTGAGCAAGAGGGCGATGAATGGAATGAAAAATCTGGACATTGTTTCAGTCTGGCATGGAGGGGCCACAATGGGATTGTCCCTCCCAGAGTAGTAAAAACCTGTACTATGCGCATTGTCCTAGTTCCTAGGCATGATGACTTACACCCTATTGTGTATGGCGTTTCAATCCTTTAACCTCAAAACAAGATTCGTAGTCTGCCGTAAACAGGAGGGATTTCATGGATAAAGTCCAACTGCTCACCCAACCCAAATTTACCCGAGGTCAATAAGACCTTTACGTGCGCGTTCGTGGCCTTTCAAAGGTCCACGCCTGATGCCTCGTAAAGGGACACTCAGGAGAAGAACGCGCCGGACGCGAATCATATACCCACGTATATCCCGCCCCCGGCTCACACCGAGGGGCGTTTTCTATTCACAGCTGGAGGGAACAATGCTGACGCTGGACCGCAAGGACACCCCATCCATGATCGACACCACACAGACCGCCATCTTCGTGCAGAACCTCAGAATGAGCTTTTCCAAACGGGTGGGCGGCAGCCTGCTGAAACCGAAAATCGAACACTTCCCGGCTGTGGACGACATCAGTTTTCAGGTGAACCGTGGCGAGATCTACGGAATTCTGGGCCCCAACGGCAGCGGCAAAAGCACCCTGATTCGCGCCATCTCCACCCTGCTGATTCCTGATTCTGGAGTTGTGAAGATCTTCGGACTGGACATCAAAAAAGATGAAGCAAAGATTCGCAAGATGCTCAACCGTGTCTCGGTCGATGCGGCCTTCTACAAGAAACTGAGTCCCAGAGAAAACCTCCTTTACAGTGCAGGCCTGTACGGCCTCCCACAGAAAGAAGCTGAACAAAAAAGTCTGGACATCCTCAAACGACTTGGCCTCAGGGAAAAAGCCTTCTATGAGCCCCTCGAAGAAATGTCACGGGGCATGCAGCAGAAAGTGGCAATTGCCCGCGCGTTCCTGGCCTCTCCGATTGTGGTGCTGCTGGATGAACCCACCACCGGCCTCGACCCCAAGAGCCGCAGAGATGTACAGGAATTCGTGCTGGAACTCCGGGATGTGCATGACGCCACCATCATCCTCACCACCCACGACATGCCCGAAGCCGAGAGGCTCTGTGACCGCATCGCCTTCATTCACAACGGCAAATTCGTGGCAGAGGGCACCGCAGCAGAACTGGTTGCAAAAGTGGGACCCGGCAAGACCCTGGAAGACGCGTTTATTGAACTGACCGGAGACGATCTGAACTCCGACGAGGAAGAGCAATGAGAGAAGCCACCCCCGGCGATGTCCCAACCCTCGCCAGATTGATGGACCTCAGCAGAGATGGATGGACCGGATACACGCCGGTCAAGGTGAAAGAACTTGAGCACAGCCTCACCACGGGTGAATTACAGGTGTACGTCCAGGAAGACTCCGCTGCGCTGGAAGTCTACCACCGCGAGAATGCAACGCAAATCATTTGCATGTACCCTTACTGTCACCCTCAGGCTCCGAACAGCATGGAGGACGATTTGATCGCTTTCGCAAAACAACTGTCCAACACACGGCACATCCCGCTGGAAATCAGCGTGCCTCACACCCGCGAGCGTGAGATTCAAAAATTGATTGCCCAGGGGTACGTGCACTCACGCACCTTCTACCGCATGTTCCTGCAAGGGGACAACCTCAAACAGGTGAATGCTCCAGAACTCCCTTCTGGCTGGAGCTTCAAAACCGTGGGTGCTGCAGCTTTTCTGAATCTGCACAATGACGCCTTCAGAACCCATTATGGTTTCTCTCCCATGTCCCTGAAGACTGTGGAAGGCTGGTACAGTGAACCCGACTTCAATCCGCAGGACTGGCAGGCCCTGGTCGTGCACGGCAAGCCCGTGGCGTACTTCTCCATCGGCAAGCAGGAAGATGGGGGCCATGTGTACCTGCTGGGCACCATTCAGGAAGCCCAGGGTCAGGGTTACGGGCGCATCGCCCTGAGGCAGGCCTGTCACCTGCTGAAACAGCGTGGCGTGGACCGCATCCAGCTTGGTGTCGACACCGGCAACGAGAAGGCGCTGGACTTCTACAAGCGCATCGGGTTTGAAGTGGCCTACGCAAATTTGCGCTACCGTTACGAACCCAGAACCCTCACCCTTTAAGCAAGACCCGGGCGCATCCAGGTGCGCCCTTTTTCATGACGTTTCATGGAGGACCACATGCACAACACCCTCAAACCCGCCACAGGCATTTTGAAAGAGCTTCGGGCCGCCTGGGCTTTTGTCTTCCGGGACTGGAACCTGACCCGCAGGTACGCCTCCTGGGTGCTGGTGTTCACTGTCTACGACGTGGTGAACGCAGCCACCATCATGATGATCGGGATTGCAGCCAACAACCCCAGGCTGACTTTGACCCTGATTCTGGGTGCAGTGATGTGGTCCTTCCTGTCCCGCCTGTTCGGAGAAATTGCCCAGAGCATCGCCTATGAGCGCTGGGAGGGGACCATCGAGTACACCTTCATGGCTCCCGTTCACCGACTGACGCATCTGGTGGGCGTGTCCCTCTTTGCAGGATTTTACGCGCTGCTTCGCTGCATCATCGTTTTCGGAGTGCTGGTCCTGTTGACCAGTGTGGACGCCAGTCTGGTGAGCCTCCTGCAATGCCTGGTGGTGATGCTGGTCGCCTCGATGGGCTTCATGGGTCTGGGCCTCATCTGTGCTGTCTTCCCGGTGATGAGCACCGAAAATGGCGCACAGGCCACCAACATCGTGCAGGCATTGTTCCTGCTGATCTCCGGGGTGTACGCTCCAGTCAGCGTACTTCCAGGGTGGTTGCAAGCCGTCTCAGCATTGAGTCCTGCCACTTACGCCCTGAATGCCTGCCGCAAACTGCTGGGCATTGATCACAACGGGACCAAAATCATGGAGGGGGTCAACCTCGGTGGGGTTCTGCCTGAACTGGGCATCCTGCTGCTGTTTGGCGTGGTCACCATCCCACTGGGTCTGTTTGTGTTCAGCAAGGCCGAAACCTGGGCGAAAAGGACCGGGAAGTTGAAGCGGGTGGGATAACCTGACCTCAATGGAAAAACAGACCCCAACTGGGGTCTGTTTTCTCTTGTCGCGTAGCAAGAATTCCTCAAATGGTGGAACCATTGACCTGTGCCAGGAGAGCTGTATGTTTCTCAAGATTCCTGAACGTTCCAGTCGCTTTGCTCCGCAGGAAACACTGCAATGCTGCTTGCGGACATCAACAGGAAGAACAATGACTCTTCTGCCTTCTGTGATGATTGACTCCTGTTTGGACCGCTGTGTTAAAATTAACACATGAATATTATGCCAGATGTGTCAGAGATCAGTGAAAATTCAAACGAAGAAGAAATTTTAAAAGAGAAGGCTCTATACATTTTATATGTACTGTGGAGTTCGCGTCACAGCTCTTTTATTGTACTTGTTTTCCCGGTGATCCTATGGATATTTTGCCTCGCTCCTGCAATGATGATTGCGGAGCTGAAGGGTCTCATTGCGATCACTGCCCTGGTTGGAATTCTGGAGTTGTGTCTTCTTGTTTTGTGTCTTTATCAGCTCTATTATGTCGCTCCATGTGTACAACAGTGGTGCCGTCAGAAAAAATACAGGCAGGTGGTCGAAACATATCCACGTTATCTGATGTATTCCGTGGGTCCTGGTCCACGAAGCAGAAAATTTGATGCAGACGGCGCAGATTTTGATGGTGGTGATGGTGGTGATGGTGGTGGCGATGGCGACTGACCCATGTTTGTCTTGCAGAACAATCTCCGAAGCACTTTTAAGTGGTAGAAAGCGATGTCTAAAATGAGAATCAAAGAGTAGTAAAGCAAAAGAATCAAAGTAGTTAAAATCTTGGCTCCAAGATTGAAACATCCGCTTCTCTGTTAAATGTGGTTAAGAAAATATTATGGACATTTGAATCATCTATCAAAGTAAAACTGCAATCAATGTGTAAATCATAAAAGCAGAATATCCAAATAGCTGAAAACTTTTCTTTTCGAGAGGGGTTTTAAAATCATTCGTGTTGTCGGCATTGAAGAAAGTGATATGTGAGGTTTTGATTTTCATTGAAAACAATGGTTCTTATGCTCTGTGTCAATGTGAAGCGAGTGTTGTTTCCTGGCGAGCCATCAGGGCAGCATGGCCTGCTGAGAACGCGCGGTGCTGCTCTGGAGGTTTTTTTGAGGCTTTCATGCAGCGGCAGAGGAAAGGCCAGAACCTGATCGCCTCCACCCAAAATTCGCTACCCCTGCAGCCACCACCTGAGAACCCATCAGGGTCAGTACGGCTCCGGTCCAGCCAAAGTGGGTGAACATGAAACCCACGAGCAGGGTGGAGAAGGCTCCGCCCCCGTAATAGCAGAGGTTGTAAAGTCCTGAGGCCAGTGACCGGGCGTAGGTGGCATTTGCAGCGACATAGCTTGTGGCGGCAGCCTGGGCCACGAAGACGCCGGAAGAGGCCAGAACCAGCCCCAGCAGGATGGTGTAAAGGCTGGGCGTCAGGGTGAGCAGCATGCCCAGACTGGAGGCGCACATGGCGAGGATCAGGGCTTTGCTGTTGCCCAGTTTTGCAATCCACTTGCCTGACAGGGGCGTGATGACCATGCCGATCAGGTACACCGTGAACAGGAAGCCCAGGGTGGCAGGTCCCAGGTTGTAAGGGGCATCTGACAGGTGGTAATTCACGTAAGTGAACAGTCCGGTCAGCGAAAAGAGGGTGAAGAAGCCCACGGTGTTGGCGGTGACCAGTTTCGGGTTGCTCAGGTGGCCTTTGATGGACTGCAGAGCATCACCGAGTTTGCGCTGGGGGATGAAGTTTCTGGACTGGGGCAGCATCCACTGGCACAGCAGGGCTCCCAGCAGGTTGAGGCCTCCCAGCACATAAAAAGCAGTCTGCCAGCTGTAATGCTCAGTGATGATCCCGGAAACCAGCCGTCCCAGAAAGCCTCCGAGCACCGAACCTGAGACGTAAGCGGCCAGCATGTAGGAGATGCGGTCTTTTGGGAACTCTTCGCTGACGTAGGCCATGCTGACCACGGTGATGCCTGGAATGATGAGGCCTTGCAGGAAGCGCCAGAAGACGAGTTCCTGCAGACTGCCCGAAAAGCCAGCAAGCAGGGTGGGAATGGCGAGCAGGATCAGGGTGGCAATCAGGACCCTTTTGCGGCCCACTGCATCTGCAATCAGTCCCATGATCGGAGACATGAGGGCCATGGCGAGGGTGGTTGCTCCGATGGTTGCTCCGGTGGCCACTGCACTGGCATGGAAGTCCCTGGAGAGTTCGGGAAGGATGGACTGGGTGCTGTACACGCACATGAACACGCAGGTGCCCAGAAAGCCCAGGATGAAGCGGGAAGCCAGGCGGGTCTCGGTCGTTGCAGTGGGGCGGGTCAGCACGGTCATGGGTCACTCCTGAAACAGGGAAGACGTCCTGAGAGGTTCACACTCAGGGCTGAGAGAGAATGGATTTTCTGGGATGGGAAACCGCTGCTGGGGATTTCCCTGATGCATTCCAGTGTAGTCCTGCCAGTACATGCAATACCAATACATTTTCGAGTGGACTTTCATTCGTTTTGCGAATCAAGCTTCAGGGCTTTAAGCTGAAGCATGGAACTCCGGCACCTCAGGTACTTTGTGGCCGTGGCAGAAGAGAAGCACTTCGGGCGTGCCGCAGAACGGCTCTTCATCACCCAGCCGCCACTCAGCCAGCAGATCCGTCACCTTGAGGAGGAACTCGGGGTCAAACTCCTGAAGCGCACCACCCAGAAAGTGGAACTTACTGAGGCCGGAAAGGTCTTTCTGGAGGAGGCCCGCACCACCCTGGAGCATGCAGACCGGGCCATCAGTGCCGCCAGAAGGGTGGGACGCAGCGAGGCAAGCAGGCTGGAACTGGCCTTCATTGCCTCCGTTGCATCTTCCATCCTGACGCCCCTGCTGGTGGCTTTTAAAAATGCCCATCCAGAGGTGAATGTGAACCTCGCTTTCATGCGCACCTCGGATCAGATTCCAGCTTTGCAAGAAGGCCAGATTGATGCGGGTTTTGTGCGCCTTCCCTTCAGTGGTCAGGGTCTGGTTCTGGAGGAGGTTGCCAGAGACCGCTTCGTGGCCCTGCTGCCTCCAGACCATGCTCTGGCAGGGCAGGAAAAAATCAACCTGCTGGACCTGAAAGACGCCCCTTTCATCACCACGGAGCCACAGGCCTCGCCGGATTTTCAGACGGTGCTCTTAGAGATGTGCGCCAAAGCAGGATTCAGGCCCAGCATTGTGCAGGAGGCAGGGAACCTGCAGGCTGTGGTGACCCTTGTTGCAGCAGGCATGGGGGTTTCTCTGGTGCCTGAAGGGGTGGCGGAGACTGCGCCGCCAGAAACCCACACCCGGGAAATCGACATGGAACCCACCTGGTCCAGCATGGCCATTGCATACCGCAGAGACAACAGAAGCAAGACCCTTTCGAAGTTTCTGTCTGTGCTGCACACCCAGCTTGGCAGATGAGGTTTTGAAGAGGGTGGGCTGGGCTACAAAGCCACTTGCATCAAAATGCAGATCTGGTGAGAGGCATCCAAAAACAGGCATTCCCCCTGAAGCCACGCTGACAGGGGGAACAACTCAAAATGTGAAGTTTATTAGCGTCCAAGCACCCGGCGGGCACCCACATAGGTGCTGCGGTAGTACGCTTCGTTGATGTTGCTGACAATCACACCCGTGCGGGGAGTGCTGGCATGGATGAACTGACCGTCGCCGAGGTAGAGGCCCACATGGGAGATCCCTCTGCCACCTGTAGCGAAGAAGACCAGATCACCTTCCAGCAGGTTGGCCTTGGAGACAGGGCTGCCGTAGTTGTACTGGCCCGCGCTGGAATGGGGGAGGTTCACACCCATCTGCTTCATGACGGCCATGGTGAAACCAGAGCAATCGATGCCGCGTTTGGACACTCCACCATACACGTAAGGAACCCCGCGCCATGAGGCGGCGATCACACGCACCTGACTGTTGCGGGTGCTAACCTGTGTTTTGACAGGGGCTTTGGGGGCTGTGGCTGCAGCGCTCTTGGCACCGAGCTTGAGTTTCTGGCCAATTTTTAAAGTCGAGCTGGACAGTCCGTTCAGCTTGACCAGGGATTCGATGGAGACTTTGGTGGTGCGAGAGATGCTGCTGAGGGTATCTCCCGACTTCACCGTATAGGTGCCAGCGGCCTGCGCCATGGAGAGACAGAGCAGGAATACAAAAAGCAGAACTTTCCTCATCGCAAGAATGATAACATCTGTGAGAAATTTCTCCATTCATGCATTTATGAGAGCAGAATTCACGCTTCCAGAAGATGCTCCTGAAGCCAGGGTGAGAAACTGAAGGAACCCTGAATTCACACTTTCTAATCAGTATATCATCTGACTTTCATTAAAGAGGTGCGTTGACACCCCCAAAATGCTCTTTTTATAATAAGAGCGTCATGACCATTTCAAGGACCATCCCTGCTCACATCAGTTGTGACGCGGGTTTTTTTTCGTGCCATGACGGAAAGGTAGGCAAACAGTGAAGACACTGATGAGCACTGAAGAGATCAGCAGAGGCCTCAAGCACTACCGCCGCATCGCCAAGCAAGATGTGCTGCGCGCCCCGGAAACCCCCAACCCCGACGCCTTCCGGGTCCACGCCGAGTCCAGACGTGAAATCTACAGTGCCCTGAGTGACTGCGCTGCGAGTGGCTCCAGTGAAGATGTGATCAATCGCGCACTGGACTACTACCGCCAGCTTCCTTTTGTGACCGGCACCAAAGAAGGGGAATTCCCTGACATCAAAGGCAAGGAAAACGCCCTGGAGAACTTCTTTTTGATGATCGGCCTGGACCCCAAAGTCCGCCGTGAAGCCCGCAAGGACCGCAAATCCCTGCAAGATTTTCTGGCTGGAAAATAACACGAGATGCCCAGTTGACTGGCAGGAGGGGTGATCCCCTCCTGAATTTTTTTGTTGTGCTGCATAAGGCCGAGAGCCAAAAGCAGAAGGCATTTGCTCAGGCAAGGCATGTCTCGCCCAGTGCCAGAAATGGCCGATGAGACTTGCAGGGACCACTGAATCGCCCCATCCTGTAAAATGCACCCAGCATGGACCGTGCCGCAGAACTCTTCACACACCAGCAGGCTGCAGAAGTTTGCAAGTCCTGCAGGCTGTGCCAGACCCGCACAAAAGTGGTGTACGGCGAAGGCAACCCGAACACCGACCTGATGTTCATTGGAGAGGGACCCGGACGGGATGAGGACCTCTCCGGGCGTCCTTTTGTGGGTCTTGCAGGGCAGCTTCTGGACCAGATCATCGGGGCAGTGCAGATCTCGAGGGAATCGGTGTACATCGCCAACATGGTGAAATGCCGCCCACCCAACAACCGCAACCCCGAACCAGATGAGGTGGCTGCCTGTCGTCCCTGGCTGGACCAGCAGCTTTCCATCATCCGTCCAAAAGTGATTGTGACGCTTGGGAATGTGCCCACCCAGTACCTCATGAACATCCGGCAGGGGATCACCCGCACCAGAGGCAACTGGTACGACTTCCACCATTCCAGTGGCTTCACCGCACACCTGATGCCGATTTATCACCCGGCTTTCCTGTTGCGAAACCCCACCCGTCAGGTGGGAGGCCCCAAAAGCCTCACCTGGAGGGACATCAAAGAGGTGAAAGCGACGCTGGACCGGTTCAGACAGGGAGAGATGGAAGCTGCAGCACCCGCAGCAGAAGAGGACCAGGGAAGGCTGTTCTGAAGCTCAATACATCCCGACGGTAGGGGTCAACCAGACCTGCCCTGTGCCTTCAAAAACCGTCACCAGGCCCTCTCCAGACTGGGCAGAGGCCAGAATCCCCTTGCTGGATTTCTGAACGGTCATGCGCACACCACCTGTGCGGGCAAGGGCAAAGTTCCCATCCACCACCAGTTTTTCGTTGTTCAACTCGGCAATCATGATTTCTGCTTCTGGCACGGGGGTGTACAGGGCCACGATGCCGCTTCCACGGATCAGGGTCTGGAACATGCCTTCACCAGACAGAGCGTTCCCCAGAATGGAATCTGGCCGCTTGATGCTGAACTGCAGGTTTCCGGCTCCGGCCACAAAAATGCCCCGGTCGATGATCAGGTCCTCTACAAGGTCCAGCAGAAGGTAATGCTTCCAGGTGGGTTCCAGAAAGATGGTGCCAGTCCCTGTGTACTCGGTCTTGAACACCGTTTCGCCTGTCAGGGCTGCACTGACTGCACGCTGCAGAAACCCCCCCACACCACCACCAGACTCCACCTTGAGTTCGATGTGGCCTTTCATGTACTGAAGCTGCCCGGGCTCGGCCAGCAATTTGCCGTTTGAGAGGGTGGCCCGGAGGGTCTTCAGTCTGATGCCCTGTTTCTCCCGGTAATACATTTCGCTGGCCGACTGGGGGTTGCCGAGCAGTTTCTGGTACTCCATCACCTCCAGCACACAGCCCTGGGTTTCCTGGCGGCGGATGGACAACATGTGTTCTGTCTGCATGTCTCTTCATACGGCACACAGACAAAAGACGTTCCAAAGGAAGATCCTGATCTCAGCAAAAATCGTTTAAACCCATTCCACTGTCCTGACCTTCATACTCGCTTTGCTCGGCAAAAGTCTGTTCAACAGACTTTTGCTGAAAGCAATATAATCTGCTTTGTATGCCAAACGCTGACTTTGTGGGACTGGTCCAGAGCCTCCTCTCCACCGCCGAGGGCGCGATGGGAGAATTCAGCCCGGTGCACCACCGGGTGCAGAACGATGGCCTCGCCAGAGACCGCGCCAAAAAGACCGTGGAAAGCAGCCTGAGACTCCTGATCATGCTGCAGGAAAAGACCCGGGGCAACCTGGACTTCACCGAGAGCGACATCCTCTCAAGCGCCATTCAGGTGGTGCGGGATTACCACCATCAATTTGAGGCCTGAATGCGCATTGTGCTTCAACGCGTGAAACATGCCTCGGTCACGGTGGAAGGTCAAATCACCGGAGCCATCCAGCAGGGTTTTCTGCTGCTGGTGGGTGTGTCCCACGAAGACACCCTGCAAGACGCTGAACTTCTGGCCTCCAAGATCGCAAAACTGCGCATCTTCAACGATCAGGACGGCAAGATGAACCTCTCCATCGATCAGGTGGGAGGCCAGATCCTTTCTGTGAGCCAGTTCACCCTCTTTGCAGACTGGCGCAAGGGAAACCGCCCCTCTTTCATCCGTGCTGCGAAACCTGAGCAGGCAAAAGCCCTGTGGGAAGAGTTCAACCACTTCCTGAGAAAGCAAGGGCTGGACGTGCAGACAGGCATTTTCGCTGCTGACATGAAAGTCGAACTCTTCAACGATGGTCCGGTGACCCTGATCCTCGACTCCAAGGAGACCGCATGAAGTTCCACCTCAAACCCCTCCTGGCCACCCTGAGTCTGCTTGGTCTGGCCCAGGCCGGGGATTACACCGTCAAATCCGGAGACACCCTCTCCCGAATTGCCCAGCAGTTCGGGGTCAGCGTGCAGGACATCAAAAGCACCAACAACCTCAAAAACGACATCATCCGGATCGGGCAGGTGCTGGACATCCCTGGCCTTTCAGACACCGAGACCGTGGAAGTGGGAGACCTGAAAGTCACCCTTCCCAAACGCGTCTGGGATGGAGATGCCTTCAGCGTGCGCCTGAAGGGTGAAGATGCTGATAAAGCCATTGTGCGCTTCATGAGCGAAACCAGTGAAGACGTGCGTGAACCTGCCGAGTACCTGAAAGCCGTGAACATCAAGGACAAAGAAGCCCTTGTGCTTGGCAGGGTGGTGCTCGGGAACGTGGGCAAGACCATCCAGATTGAAATTGCCCTCAAAGACAAAGTGGAGACCCTGGAAGTTCCAGTGACCGTCAAACAGGCCACTGCACGCCCACTGAACCTCGCCCCTGAGGTTGCAGCCAAACTGAACCCCACCAACCAGACCCGCGAAGACCAGGCCCTCAACAAGGTCTACGCCATGCGGACCCCCCAACAGTGGAGCAAAGCCTTTCAGGACCCTGGTGTAAAAGCCGTTTCTGCAGGCTTCGGGACCAAGCGCATCTACAAGCCCGGTGACCCTGTGAAATACCACTACGGAACGGACCTCCCGGCCAAGACCGGCACCCCGATCTATGCGGTCAACGACGGAACCGTGGTGATCGCCGAGAAATTCGAGATCCGCGGCAACCTCGTGGTGATCGACCACGGCCTGGGTGTCCAGAGCCTGTACTTCCACCAGTCCAAAATCCTGGTCAAAGCAGGAGATAAAGTCAAAAAAGGAGACAAGATCGGTGAGGTTGGGAGCACCGGACTCTCCACCGGTCCCCACCTGCACTGGGAAATGCGGGTGCGTGGCGAGGCCACCAACCCGCAGGGATGGGTCGGGAAAGTTTACCCCTGAAGATCCCAGACAGGGCATGTCCCCCAGTGAATCTGGGGGATTTTTTTGTTTTGGGGCACTGAGGCCAGATCCCCCTGTCCTTCGTGTCACTCAGGACTGTCCCCCTTGTTAAGGGGGACTTGTAGGGCGTCTGGGACGCTTCCACTCCATGTGCCCACCAACCTCCAAAGCTGACGGGGGGACCGCAGAGCGTCAGCGATGCGCGGGGGGATCTGGCCTCAGCACCCTCAATCCAGAATTCCCCGGGCAACAGGGGATATGACCCCATCTCCCTTGAAACCGCGTGGTACCGTAAATCCCAGAATATGATGAAACACCTGGATGTGTTTGACATTGCCAATGGATACGCACAGGGCCTCTTTTTGATGGCTGGAGAGGATGGCACCCTGGGCTGGTATTCTTCCCGGGAACGCACGCTGATTCCGCTGGATGACCGTTTTCATGTGCCCAGATCCCTCCGGCGTGCCCTGAACAGTGGGCGCTTTGAAGTGCGCATCAATGGGGATTTTGCAGGGACCGTGGAGGGGTGCGCCAACCGGGAAGAAACCTGGATCTCTGATGAATTGAAGGACGTTTACCACCGTCTCAATGAAGCAGGCTTTGCCTATTCCTTTGAGACCTGGCATGAAGGTGAACTTGCTGGAGGCATCCTGGGCATTGTTCTGGGAGGGGCCTTCATCGGAGAAAGCATGTTCTACCGGGTTCCAGAGGCCAGCAAGGTGGCGATGGTGCGTCTGGTGGAGCACCTCAGGAACCGCAAATTCACCCTTTACGATGCCCAGCTGATGAACCCGCACCTGGAGCGCTTCGGGGCGTACAACATCACCCCGAAGCAGTACCAGAAGCTGCTGGACAGGGCATTGCAACAAGATGTCTTTTTTGACGACTGACCTGCATGTTATGGTGGCCTGACTCACCCCATTCAAAACAGAGCTCAGGAGGCCTGACATGAAAGAGCACATTCTCAAGGAACTGACCGAGA
>NZ_BJXB01000047.1 GCF_007990775.1 Deinococcus cellulosilyticus NBRC 106333 = KACC 11606
TGGAAGTGTGCAGTGACATTTCCAGACAGCGCCCGGCGCACGTTTTTGAGCAGGGCCAGATCGACCCTGTGGTGCACGTCGGGGATCCAGACCGCCTGAGGCAACTCCTCATCATCCTGATGGACAATGCGGCCAAATACACCCCTGTCGGGGGCACGGTGCGGGTGTCGTTGCAGGAATTGCCGCACCTCATCGAAATTCAGGTGTCTGACACCGGTATTGGCATGGCTTCCGGGGACCTGAATCGGGTGTTTGAGCGCTTCTACCGGGTGGACCAGCGGAACAACAAACATGGAGATCCCGGGGGAACAGGTCTGGGGTTGCCCATTGCGAAGTGGATTGTAGAAGAGCACGGGGGCAGCATCCACCTGGAAAGTGAACTGGAAAAAGGCACCACCGCCGTGGTCCGCCTGCCGGTGCACGTCTCCGAGATCTTCTGAGGGATCTTCATCCCGGACCCTGTCCTGTGCCTGGTGGCCTTAGTGAAGGTGCCCTCAGGAGGGGCATTGTTGAACTAAAAAGGAACCATGTCTGCATCTGTGAACCTTTATCCCACCTTTGAACAGGCCATCCATTCTGAACTCCCCTTCCGGCAGCACCTCAGGTTTCTGCGCATTGAGGTGACAGCTGTTTCCCTGGGGCAACGCATTGAGGTGCATCACATGGCCCCCTATGGACAGGTGCTGAAACCCACCTACCGGCACACCACAGCGGTTTTCCTGCTGGCCGGAAGGGAGCTTCACCCCAGGATGGTCAGGGCCATGGGCAAACTGCTGGGTCACCCAGAAATTCTGGTGGAAACCTCTCCTGGAGGTTCCGCGGGACCTCAGGATTTCAACCTGGTGTTTCAGCCCTGAATGTGGATGTTCTGGACGTTCTCACTGTCTGGTGGTGCACCTTTTTCATGGCATACATCCGCCCATCGGCCAGTTTCAGCAGTCTCTGAGGGGTGTCTGCCTCCTGGGGGAAAAAAGCCATCACAAAGCTCACCCCTGCGGCGTCAAACCCGTCTTGATGCACCCGGTGGATCACTGCCTTCATCCGGGTTCTCAGGGTCCTCTGGCTGGTTTTGGGGAGGTGTTTCAACACCACTGCAAATTCATCTCCTCCCAGTCGGTAACACACGTCACTGATCCGCATGTGCTTTTTCAGTCCAGAAGCAAAACTTTGCAGCAATCCATCCCCCTGGGTGTGCCCATGGGGGTCCATCCCACCTTGTAAAGTCTGGGGATGCCATACACTCCCCCAACGGCCTGGGGTTGAGCATCAAGCTGAAGTTCTCCTGATGAAGTTGCATCTGGCTGACCTGCCAGAAATCAGCCTTTCGCACGGGCTGAGGAGTGGCTGTCAGGCTGCTTCTGTGGGCAGGGGTTTGCACTGCAGATCCATGAGGTCGCACATGCTGCGGCAAGGGAGGTGCCGAGTCTCAGCGCAACCGAAAAACCATCAAACACCAGGCCTTGCGTTGATGTCCCCATCAACCCCTGAAACTTCACTCCAGGTCACTCGTGGGGTTGACCAGACGGGAACTGGTGGTGAAGCTCTTCTGAAACCAGGAAGCTGGCCCGACTGAGGTCCAGCAGGTTTTCTTCAAAAGGCTCATGGTTCCAACCCATCCCCATGGGTCGGTACAGGTCAACATGCACCCCTTCCTGTTCACACTGGAACACCACCCTGACCCGACTGGAGCCATCTGAATTCCCCACCACCATCTCTTCAGACCCAGGTCCTCCCGTGTTCAGGCTGTATTCCGGACTGGGACAACGGGATTTCAGTTCGGCGTGAAAACGGCTCTTGGCGGACAAAATCTTGATTTCTCTGGGGTTCATGGTTCCTCCGGTTCAGGGTGAGGCAAAAGTGAAAAGCTGGGTTTCTGGTGGCTGAAACGCCACAATGCAGGTTGCTGGGGTTGATCGAGGCGGTTCCCGCAGACACCACGGCATGACCCACGCGGTCGAGGTTGCACCCGGATTGGACCTCCCCCTGGGTGCATGCAGGAATCCGTTTCCCTGAATGCGTGGACTCCTGCATGAACAGCTTTGATCCCTCATCCCTCCAGTTGCTTTCTTTGCTGGGTGTCCCACTGGCCCCGTTTGTGGGACAGCATCACTGTGGCGATCAGGCGTTCAAACACCAGGATCTGGCGGTAACCCAGTTGCTCGAAC
This sequence comes from Deinococcus cellulosilyticus NBRC 106333 = KACC 11606, assembly GCF_007990775.1. NCBI lineage: Bacteria > Thermotogati > Deinococcota > Deinococci > Deinococcales > Deinococcaceae > Deinococcus > Deinococcus cellulosilyticus. The sequence goes on from NZ_BJXB01000047.1 coordinate 2,166, forward strand.
ACCGAGGCCAGCATGATTTTGAGGCGGTCCCCAAAACGGGGGTAGCGTTGCACCATGAACCCCTCAATGCCCAGCGAAGCCAGGCTGATCAGCAGGCCATACAGCAGGGCCATCACCAGGAACAAAAGGGCGAACGTGCTGTTCAGGTGACCGGTCAGCAGCAACACCAGGGTCATCACGTACCCGACCACTTCCAGGATGGGGGCCAGGGCCTCAAAGAGGAGGTAATAAGGCATGCTGAAAAGCCCAATGCGACCATATCTGGGGTTCAGGAACATGGCTCTGTGCATCCACAGGGTTTCCAGCAGACCCCTCTGCCAGCGGTTCCGTTGTTTGCGGAGCATCCCCATGTTGGTGGGAACCTGGGTCCAGCAGATCGGATCCATGTTGTAACGCACCTGGTACTTCTGCTTTGTTTCCCGCATGTACCGGTGGAGGCGCACCACCAGTTCCATGTCCTCGCCCACCGTGTCGGTGCGGTAGCCTCCCACCTCCAGCACCGCTTTTCTGGAAAAGAGTCCGAAGGCACCCGAGACAATCAAGAGCACCCCCATCACGCTGAAGGTGGAGCGTCCAGCCAGGAAAGCACGGGTGTACTCCACCACCTGAATGCGTTCCAGCCATCCTTTTGGGGGTTCCATTTCATGCACCACATCGTTGTGGAGTTGGGAGCCGTTCATCACCCGCACGGTGCCCCCCACTGCAATCAGCTGGTCGTCTTCCAGGAATTGCCTTGCCACCCTGAGGAGGGCTTCGGCGTCCAGAATGCTGTCGGCATCCACGGCGCAGAACAGCGGTTTGGAGGCGTGGGTGATCCCCACGTTGAGGGCGTCCCCTTTGCCTCCGTTTTCCTTGTCGATCACCAGCAGGTTGGGGTACCTGCTGCAACGGTACACCCCGTGGACGGCCTGGGTGGGCAGGGTGCGGGCCGGAAACTCCTCGCTCCTTTGCAACTGAAACCCATCCAGCAACACCTGCAGGGTGTGGTCGCTGGAGCCGTCATTGATCACGATCACCTCAAACTCTGGGTAATTCAGGCCAAGAAAAGCCCGCACCGAAGACGCAATGGTGCGTTCCTCATTGAACGCGGGCACCAGCACACTGATCGGGCGGTGGTACCCCTGTTCCAGCTGGGACTTCATCAGGTTCTGATGCCCTCCCAGGGCCGTGCGGACCATTTCCTGGGAGGCAATCAGCACACTGATGGCATAGATGCCGTTGAGCAGCACAAAATAAGCAATGATCAGCACTTCGAGCACAGAGAGCAGGGGAAGAAAATCCATGGTGTTTCACCTCAATTTCAAATGCCATCCGGTCTGGATGTTCAGAACACCAGCAGGTGCTGGTGGGCCATGTCACGGGCGTAAGGGTCATGGTGGTGCAACTGGGCGTTTTGCAGGGTGTGCAGGCCGTCCGGGCCTCTTTGCATCAGGGCCACAGCACTGTTGTGCCTGACCCACCAGGAGGCATCCGCAAGGCCGTCATACAGCACCTGCAGCACCCGGCGGTCTTGCAGGCTGGCACTGGCCCGCACCGCCTGGGCCCGCACGAACCACACCGGGTCCGTCACCATGCCCATCACGGTTTCGCTGCCCACACCCGGAAGCACCCCCCTGAGGGCAAGGACTTTCAGGCTGGAGGCCCGAACATCCGGGTCTTTGGAATCCAGCAACTCCAGACACTCGGCCTCACAGGCGGTGGTGTCAATGTAGACCAGAGCATGCAAAGCCAGCAGTTGCAGGCGAACCGAAGGATCTTGCAGCAGGTGCTGGATCAAGGTGGTGCCCTGTTCTCCCAGCAACACCAGCACCTGTTCCAGACGCCCTGAACTGAATTGTCCTCCCACAAACACTTCGGTGAAGGTGCGGGCCACCAGGTCCCCTGGGGTCCTGTTCACCCCCATGGAGCGGGCCAGGGCAGCGAAGGCCAGAAAAGCGACCTCAGGATGGGAGGCGTGGCGGGAGGCCTCAAGATGAGGGTGGGTTTTTTCTTCACAGAGCAACATCCAGCGTTCCAGCACCTGGATTTTGTTCAACACCGGTCCTCGACCTTGCAGGGTCCTGACATCTGCAGCGAGCAGGCCACTCTGGTCGTACAGCTGTCCAATTCTGCCATGCTGGTCCAGGTGAAACCCTTTCAGGCTGAGCAGGCCCTCTGCAGCCAGCGGGTCCCGGGTGCTGGGGGTGGGAGCCTGGTTGAACACCACGGCATTCCACACGGCAGCCCACCTGTCCAGTTGCTGGTTTCTGTGACGCTGCCGGTTCTCACTGTAAGCAAAGAACGATGCCTGATAGGCCACCGTCAGCACGATGCAAACCAGGACCATCACCATCAGCAACACCAGCACCTGATAGATCAGGCTGGCTTTCTCTTCCAGGGTGGGCATGAGCAGCACGTAAATCAATGCGGCCAGGGTCATCACCACCGTCACAGCCATCAGCAACGACACCAGGCTCAGGCCATTCCATCCAAGGGTTCTCCACATGGTTCTCCTTCAGCCCTGAATCCAGTCAGGGGCCTTGCCCCTGCTCTGGGTGACAGCACCAGAAGAGGGATTTTTGTGAGGGAAGGTCGGTCCAGCCTCTTCACAACACTTCATGCACCACCCGGCCAAAAACCATCATCTGCTGACCGTCATGGGTCAGCAGGATGTCCCGGGCTTGCAGTTGCTCTGGTCTTGTGGACGTGCGCACCGCCAGGGTGAGTCCCCCTTCTTCCCAGGCTTTCAGGTGTTCTTGCAGGATCACGCTCACATCACTGAAGGAATTCAGGTGCTGCAAGAGCTGAAAGCGTTCCATGTCACGGGCCAGCACCTGATCCTGGAAATGCACATGGGTTTCAATCAGGCCCACCGCATGCAGTTGTTCCAGTGCAGCATCGAGCTGCTCCGGACGAAGAATGCAGATCAGGAACCCCTGCGGGTAAACAGGACTTTTTTTCATGTTTTTCTGACCGCTGCAGGGGGGCTGAAAGTACGGCTGAACAGGTGCTCAAACCCAGCCGTCATGAGGTGCAGGTTCAACCAGTGGCCTCCGGGCATGCGGAAGTACAGTTGCCCGAGCAGGGTGAACGCCACCTGCACCTCCACCCTGCGGGAAGGGCTTGAAGCATTCAGCAGGTCCTGAATGTCGTCGTGCAACTCGAGGTCTTCAAGGTCTCTGGGATGGTAAGCAGGATTCTCGGATCGGAAAAACACCTGGAGGGTGCCGTCTGAATTTCTGTTGCAGGACACGTCTCCCGTCAGGTGAAACGCCTGCTGCACTTGCGGCGCAGCAAAGACCGCCTGCACCCGTTTGCTGGCCTCTGGCACGTCCTCTTCAGGAAGGTTCAGAAACAGCATGGGCGGGACGTTCTTTTCAAATGTCATGAAGCTGTTCATGTCTTTCTCCCTGGTGCGCCCGGCACACTGGAATCGTGGCTGGGGTCATGAAAAGGGGAAGTCTCCCGGGGCTTCCGGAATGAAAGGTGGTTTGTTCCTTTCCAGTCGTACAGGAGGGCGAGTCCCACCCCGAAGTGCAGCCACATGTTTCCCCTGGAGAGGGGCAGGTCCAGCAGAGAGGGGGTGAGGATGCCCAGCACGGCCAGCACCAGGAAAAAGAACCCCAGGCTGGCGGAAACCGTGTGGGCCGTCTGGTCGCGGGTCAGCACCCCGCCCATCAGCAGGATGGCTGAAAGCAGGTAAACCCACACCAGGGTGAGGTTCACCGTGAAAACCTCAAAGAGCTGGCCTGAACCGGCAACCCTGAAGGTGGCGAGGATGCTCACTCCCATCAGCAGCAGGGCCACCCAGGCATCGAGTCGGCGGGTGATGTGTCTCATCAGGTCCTTCCTTTCTTCTGTTCAGCACTGAAGGAGATGCAGCCCCTGAGGGGTTCAGGGCATCCATGCCACAACAGCACAAGCGTGTGATTTCACAGGGGGAGGTTTCCATGACTCCATGGTCGGTCTTGCCTGTTACCAGACGGTTACCCTGCCTGAGCCGGGCTTCAGCAGCAGGTAACCGTCTGGTAACATCCCGACGTTAAGGTGAAAAGGCACAGGGGAAAGGCTCCTCTGCCCTCACCCTTTCAGACTCAGGAGGATCACATGAAAGCACTCTGGATTTCTCTGGGAGGCACCCTGGCCGGTGCCATCCTGATTTACTTTGCTCTGGGCTGGTACCACACCTTTCAGGAGGCCCGGCGTCAGCTGAACGCTGCAGTTGAAGACAAAGATCAGGGCCAGCCGGACGGCCTGCAGCAAAGACGCCTGCCCCGTCCGGTTCCTCTGGCCTGAATTTCATTCTTGTGATTCACCAGGAGAACGCCTTGCGGTTGAAAGCAAGGCGTTCTCTTTGTTTCTGGTCAGGTTTCGAACAGGGCCTCATCCAGATCCCGCTGACCACACCACTGTCGAAGAACACAGCTCCGCTCAAGATCCAGCAACTTTGGGGTGCAGGGATGGGCAAGTGTGTGGTTTTGTTTGATGTCCTCTGCGAGTTGCTGGGTTTCCGGCATGGGGGTGTCTTGCACTTCGGTTCTTAAAAGCAAGACAAACCGGCGGTAATGCTCGATGGCATCAAACTTGCTGTACTTCTGGGTCAGGCAACGCATCAGGTCCTGATGGTGGTGTTCCCCGAGGTAGGGATCGGCGTGCAGGGCCTGCTGCCGGGCCGCAATGGAGTCTTTGCAGTCCAGGCGTTCACACAAGAGACGGGCCAGATGCAGCAGGGCGCGGGCCTGTTTTCCCTGCAGGTCTGCCCGCATGGCCAGCACCCATTCACTGCTGAGTTCACACAGGTAGAGGCCCTGGTAGTGCTCCAGGGTGTCTTGCAGAACTTGCAGTTGCAAGGCAGGGTCGGTGTGACGCCGGGCAGCATTCAGACCAGAGCGGAAGCGTTGCACATCGCTGCCCTGCACGATGAGGTCGTTGAGGCGGTAAACCCCCTGTTCTTCCAGCACACTGTCCTGGGCTTGCAGGGCCTGACGGATCCGAAAGACCGTCACCCGGAAACGGGTGTTGATCAGGGTGCCGGGCTCCACGTTCCACACTTCACGCACCACCTGATCGCGGGTGCGGCCTGCGGGATGGGAAAGCAGGTAAAAGAACACCTCCCTGGCCCCCTGAGCATGCCACTGGGGTTCATGACCGTTGAGCAGCACGCGGGTCACCCCGAGGGTGTGCACCTCCAGGTAGAAGGGTTGTGCCTCAGTGGGCTGGATGGGAGGGGAAGCATTCACCAGGCCTCCTTCACCGTTGCAACGGGTCCTAGCGTTTGACCCGCACGTGCTCATGCACCAGCGGAGGAGAGGTGACTCCAAAAAAAGCCCGGTCAAATTGCATGGCGGCTTCCTGCAGGCCCTGCCAGGGTCCATCGAGCAGCCTGAACCACATCTGACCCATTTCGGTGAACCTCACCTGAATTCTGGCCTGGCGGGTGCCCGGGTGGGCATCCGGAACGGCATGGGCCATGTTCAGGTCGACAAGGTCCCCGGAACGGTAATTCGGGTTTTCCGTTTCAAAGTTGACGAGAATGGTTCCGTCTTGCAGCAACTGGTAGGCGGGAATGCCCGCCATGTGGAAGCAGTGCTGGATGGCGGCCTGCTTGAATTGTTCTTGCAGGCGGAAACACAGCCCGGGGAAATTCTGCAGGGTGACGGTGAGCTGATCAAGGGGGTACAGGGTGTTCGTTCGTGAAATCATGGTGTCCTCGGTTCAGAAGAAAGGGCACCCAGGGTGCCCAGAATTGTGGTGGCAGGTGGAGGGGCTTCAGCTTTTCAGGGGGGAACCGCTGTCCTTCTGGGATCTGGGTTTCAAGGCAGGACGGGACCTGGGGACCATGGGTGGGTCCTCAGGGGCGGGTCCGGCTGGGCGGTGCTGGGGTTCAGTCACCGGCTCCAGGGGAAGAACGGGAACCGTGGGTTCAGGTTTGGGGTGGGTCATGGTGACCTCCTCGAATTTGAAAATGAAGCAGATGAACATGAAGGTTTTCATCCAGAACGGCCCATTGCATCGGCAGGCTTCATTCCTGCTGCAGGGGTGCATGAAGTCATGCAACGCTGTTGGTCTGGTGGTTCAAATCCATCATAGGTCCTCCTCATGAGCAGGGCATCCGGGAATGATTTTGTCGCTGGAATTGCTTCAAAACACCAATCTCAACAAGTCATCTGTTCTTCCTGAAATCGGTCAACGTCTTCTTATTGTGGGTCGTGAATTTAAATTGAGAAGAATTGTTTCTCGGGATGCAAAATCATGAAGCTGGTTTTTGAGTTTGAACCTGAACTGAAAATAAAGTCCCGGTCCTGGCAATTGATGGAGAATGAGCTGCATCCGCTCAACAGGCTCACCTGAAAAAAGAAAATGCATGATACCCTGAAACATGAACAGGTTCGCGATGGACCGTGCAAAAAAGGAATTTCTGGAAGGAACCGGCTGCAGCAGTCCCGCACAGGTCATCGAGTTTGGCCTGAAAACCATGCAGGACTGGCTGATGTGCCTGGACCGCTGCCGGGAAGAGGCCCATGCCCTCAGGCACCCACCAAAACCCCAGGGCAAACCTGTGGGCCGTCCCAGAATGTCCAGAACGTGACCCCACACCCTTCTGAAACCCAGGTCATGGTGTTGCTGGGGCATTCCGCTGGGAGATGCTGTCCTGACCAGAACTCCCGAGGGTCGAGCTGGTGGCTCAGAGCCAGTTGTGCCCGCTGACAACACCCCAGGAACCCACTCCCAGTCTTCTGTTGTGATGCCAGTGTCCCACCACCTGTGGGGCCTTCACCACCCTCCGGGTGTCCTTGATGGGCTTGCCGATCAGAATGAACAGCCGTTGTTGAGCCTCTACAACAAGTGATGTCGGGGTTAAGGTGTCGTAGCTGTCACCAGCGGATCACCACCACGCAGATTTATGCGCAGACCAGCCTGAGAGGCATGACGGAGATGTACATGCAGGCCTTACAGAAGTCCTGAGAAACGTGTTCTCAGACGCATCAAAAAAAACCTTTTGAAACAGAATGCGGTCAAATCGACTGAAAAGTGGCTCCCTTCAATGCCTTTGTCCAGATGCCAGCAGGTGAAACCACCTGGTTTCAGGGTTTCGACTCCACGATGCTGCGCAATTCCCACACCAGCGCTCCCAACTGGAAGTCCTGGTGGTACACATGGGCCTGCACCACCTGAATTCCGGCCTCTTTCAACTTCTGGATGCGCTGGGTTTCCGGTTCGCCAAACGACACCAACACCACCGCCAGGTTGCACCTGTGAAAGTACAGGTCCACCATCACCCCCTGCAGTTCGCAAGGCCCCTCGGGTTGCTGGTCCTGGAAGGCTGCAGTGAGGATGTCCATGACCTGCCGTTCTGCAGGCAGGTACAACCACCCGGTTTGCCCCTGTCCGCTCATTTGACCGACCCCTTCCAGCAGCCTGTCCAGGTCTTCTTGCCGGATCGCAGGAAGGAGGCGGCTCTTGCGGCCATCGGCCATCTCAAATTGCAGGCGGGTGTGGGGAACAAAGTCCAGGCCTTTGGTGGCCAGCAGTTGCTTCCACACTTTCCCAGGGTGGGTGAAGCCCAGCTGGGAAAGCGCCTGGTACACCGACACATGCCCTTCTTTGACCTGCAGGGGAGCCATTCCCACAGTGTAAGGGAAGACCACCCTCGGTGCAGCCCCTGGAACCCCGGCATTTCAAAGCCCACCTTCACCCTCCCGTCTGGAGGGGGTGGTCCAGAAAGGTTCGGATGCGTTCCATCAGGAGGGTGCGCAGGGTGATGCGTTCCTGATGCAGGAGCTTGCCCAGCTGTTTTTCCAACTGGTGTTCCAGTTGGTCCATGCGGGACTGCTGGCCCAGGTACAGGGCGAGTTGCCGTTGTTCTTTGCTTTGTGGGAGCGCTCCAGCAGGCAGGGGTTCAATGGTGAACTGACTGGCCTGCTGTTCCAGAAAGGCCCGCCGGGTGGGGTCGATGCTGCGTCCCCGGCCCATCAGCCGACCTCTGGGGAGCAGTCACGTTCAGGGCCAGTCTGGCTGGCGGCACTCCACTGTTGGTGTTCGTGCTGCAGGTCCAGCAAGAGTTTCATGCTGATCCCCCAGCAACGTTCGATCTTGAGGGCCAGGTCAGCGGTGAGGGGCCTCTGGCCTTCCATGATGTGCTGGAGGAGGTCTTCCGGGCATCCCAGCTGTCGGGTGAAGCCCTGGAGGGTTTGCTGTCTGCTGGTGAGTTCTAATGTCAAATATTGACCGATGGACACGGGGGGACCGTGCCTGGCGTCTGTTGGATTTTGCATTTCAAGCCTGTGCTTTCCTGTCACGGGGCTGCTGGGTCCCAGAGACCAATGGGTCAGAGGGATGGAAGCATGCCTTAAAAGAGCAGTGAAAGAACCGGAGTGATGTTCAATTCAGTTGTAAGGTAAGACACCTGTTTTCATTGTACACCCTGCCTGTGATGGGCAGGTGAAACGGTCAGGGGGAGTGGGGTTGAGTTCCATGGTGTCGAAGTGACCTCGTCCCAGAGGGCAATAAAAGCCTACTTTATCCCGGGTGCCACGGACGACACTTTAACCCCTGGTAAGCGTTTGAGGAACCCACATGCTGGTCCCAAGATGCTTCGGTAGGGGAGCGACGTTCTGTGGGATATACAGGAATCAATAGGAGGAGTGTGATGCCCAGAATTCAAACCGGAACCTTGAAGATGATCAGGTCTTTTTGGATCCCAGGCCCTCAATCGGAAGGACAGCCACACCATGGAAGAGGTGATTTGTTGGGTCCCTGACCCTGAACTGGTTGGAGTCATCATGGCCGCAGAAGGAGAGCTCACAACAGACAAATCTCACGGAAATTGATCCCTGATCAACCCCTGATCTGCCCTGACTCAGAGGACAGCCATCCACCGCATTGATTCATTGCCTGCAAAGATGACGGTTTGCCTCCGCAGGCTTCAGGTGCAGGTGAGACCATGGGACATGCATGACTTCAAAGTTGCCTTCTGGAAAGACCACCTCACTGAACACCTGAAGGGTGTCGCTGAACACCTGGAAAGCAACGGATATTTCTTTGTGTGGAGGGACGCCACGGAGGCTGTGGTTCATCCTCTCCGGCTGGTTCACCCCGGAACCCGTCCTGGGGAAGCCGTGGCCTGCGAAGTGTGGCATGAGGACCGTTGCATTCTAAGGTTCTCCCGCTTCGCTTTTGATGATGGTGTGGGTGCGTTGATCAACCAGATGGTGGTCGACGTCCAAAAAACAGTACAGCAGGCCTGAGGAGGACGGACCTTCGGGTTGAAGGGAAGCCTGAAAACCCGTTGCACCTCAGGGCTGGGTGCGGTGCTCTCGGGCTTCCCGTAGCGCTTCAAGAATCACCTGCTCGGTGTCCTGCGGTCCCAACAGCGGAACGGCCAGCGCTTCAATGTCCGTCAATTTGGTGCGAATGTCATGGTCAGCGAGGCCCACCTGCATCTGGCGGTGGCGGGCATACTGGTCTTTGAACCGCAAACGGACAATTTCGGTGAGCAGTCGGCGCAAGGTGGAAAGCAACAGATCGTTGTTCATGAGACCTTCAGAAGTGATTTGTGAAAGCCTGGGAAAAACCCAGCGTTCTGGGATTGATTTTGTATCTGTGCAGACACCTGGGTGCACTGCAACACGAGGAACATACTGCTGCAGTGCCTGCCACAGGAGCATCAGGACCCACCCCAACTGTCCCCTATGTCATCTGACAGAGAGGGCAGTTTGTTGGCTTGCGGTGCCCTGCAAGGTGGAGGCTCTGGGAGCCAGGGCGTAAATGCACATGCGGCCCACGAATCGTCCATGCAACCATCCTCGCTGGCGCATGGCTTCCAGGGTGGCTTCAACCTCTTGTCGTTTCAGGTTTAGCTGACGGGACACCAGGAAAGCAGTTTCACTCTTTCCTCCCTGAAACCAGCGCTTGAGCCCTTCAAACCAGTCTTCCCGAACCAGTTGCACATCGAAGGTGAACCTGCGTTTGCTGTACCTGATGCTGCCACGCGTGTCGGACTGAACGAGTCCTTCGGTGATCAGGTCATCCATCACCAGATGCACATTGATGGCCGTACAGCCCAGAGCATGGCGAATCTCGACTCCTCCCACAGATTCGTTTTCGTCCAGCAGGGCAAGCACGAGGTTTCGGTGGGTTTCGGTGGTGTTCCAGGGTGCAGTCAGGTGCATGGAATCCTCTGTTGGTGGGTTCCGGTTGTGCTGGACCGGGAGGCGAGATGACCTGCAAAGGCCATCTGGAGGATTCGAAAAGTTGTGAGCATGCATCAGAAAGTTCAGCAGTTTTGCCTTCAATCATCTGCAGAAATCTGAAATCTCATGATAACAAACGCACATGAGAAGCAGGATTTTAAAATGATCTTGTATCTCAAAAATCTCTGTTTGCTATTATTATTTTATTGTGTTAAACTACATTCCTTCCAAGGACGCCAAAATCAACACGGCACAGGTTTTTGAGTGCGGTGTTTTTTGTTTTTGAGAGGGAAAAGAGAGTACATCATGGCTTCAGGCACCGTCAAATGGTTCAACGCAGAAAAAGGATTCGGCTTCATTTCACACCAGGGCAACCCCGATTTGTTCGCCCACTTCAGTGCCATCAAGAGCACCGGATTCAAAAAACTCAACGAAGGCGATGAAGTCGACTTCGACGTCCAGCAGGGCCAGAACGGCAAAGGCCCCCAGGCCACCAACATTGTGGTGACCAAAGCAGCACCCGAAGGCTCCTACAACAGTCGTCCCCAGCGCTCAAACAGCTGGTAAGGCAACCACTAAACTGGAAGTGGACCGGTTGCCCGGTCCACTTTTTCCTTTGGTCTTCTGGAATGTCCAGGACACAAAATGAGGGTCCATGGTGCAGTCGAATCTGCACTTGAACGGCCCAGGACTTTGTGACACAATCTCTAAAATCTTCAGGAGAAATAGTGGCCGACATTCACCCCCCAGACACCCTCAGCACTGTGCCTCCCACCCCTGCGGGCCTGCTGTCGAATCGAGAAAAAGACACCCTGATTGAACGGGCCTTCACCGGGCTGTACCGCTGGTACACCGCACGCAGTCAGGAAACCCGCAACTGGAATGCCGACCTCAGCTTCGACTGGAGAAGCCTCAGAGCCGACCTCCCCGAAGACGTGATCACGGTGATTCAAGGTTTCTTTGCCGTCGAGCAATATGCCCCCGATTACACCAGTGAACTCCTCAACCTGGTCCGCGCCTCCCACGGACGCAGCCACTTCCAGATGCGCTGGGGCAGCGAGGAGGAGAAACACGCCGACGCATGGGAAAATGCCGTTTTGTTCTCCCGCCAGCGCACCCCCGAGTGGATTCGTGAATACAAGGAACGCCTGAAAAGCAAACAGTGGGAACTGCCCTTCCCGGATGCCATTCACAACCTGGTGTACACGGTGTTTCAGGAACGGGCCACCCAGCTCAATTACCTCAACCTGATGAAGATCGCGCAGGGGAAAAGCGACAAACCCCACCTGCAGGGGGTGGAAGATCCCATTCTGGCCCAGGTGGCCCAGACCATCGCCATTGATGAGGCCGCACACTACAACTTCTTCCTGGAGGGGGTGAGGCTGTACCTGTACTACTACCCCCAGAAGACCCTGGAAGCCATCAAGAACGTGATCGGTCAATTCAGCATGCCCGCCCAGCAACTCGTTCCAGACTGGGATCACTTCTTCGAGACCGTGTACAAGGCCGGGATCTATGGCCCCAGAGATTTCTCCAGGGATGTGATGCAGGTGGCTTTCCGCAACCTGGGCATCGAGAGCCGCAAGAAGCTGGAAGAGGGCATCAAGAAAACCCGCGAGGTGCCTGATTTCGAAGGGGAACAGGCCCGTACCACCATCATCTGGGACACCTTCGACTATGGGGCCATTGAAGGGGACGTCAAACGCCTGCACGTCAAAATTCAGGATTACGAGAAAAAAATCGGTCTGGATGAACTGGACCCCACCGAGTTTGTGGAAAACCCTGAAGTCCCCAGAGCCAAACCCGGGGAGTGAAAACATCAAAAAGGCAGAACTTTTCAGTTCTGCCTTTTCAATTTGGAGGTTCAGGCGCGGGTGTTTCTGGGCCTGCTTGAGGTTTTCTTGAGGGGCTGGGGTGGGTTTTTGAGGGCTGCGGCTTCATCGCGGCAGTGGTCCAGGCAGAGGGACCATTCTTCAACGGTTTTCAGTCCTGAACTGATGGCCTGGTCGGGGCTGCTGAATGCTGTTCCGGTCAAGAATTCTCGTTTGGCACGCGCTAGAACAGATTCACTCATGACTTTATTGTACCATGTTCAAGCTTCTGCCGGATGAGTGTTCCTGAAGGAACAACAACTAAAATCCGTGTGCAACACAAGAAAATCAGCGAAACAGGTCTGGCCTGTTGCAAAAGAAGCCACAACTGCAGTGAAAACACAACAGCTCACACGCTGACCGGCAAACAGGCCGCTGACAGCACCTGCTGAAGACGGGACAGGTTCTTGTTGGGCACCAGCAAAACAAAGCCCTGCACCACATTCCCGGAGAGTTGCAGCATGAAGAGTTGGTGGGACTGCTTTTCAGCAGCGGTCTGCATGATGCAGTCCACCAGGTCTTCCTCATCCTGAGGCTCATGCCCTTCAGTGATGCACCGAAAGACCTCCCGGGCGACCCTCAGGAGTTCAGGACGGGAAAAGCTTTGAAAGCGGGGACCGAACGGCTGGTGGAGGTCAGCGAATTTGCAGCACTTCAAGGCGACTTCTGGGGGAACGCTGTAGACGTGGTGGGTGGGCATGGGATGCATGGTGCTCCAATTCCGGCACTGTCTCCAGGACCTGACCTCAGTATGACGGATGGGGTGTCACATCATGCACCAGAAGTTTGTGAAATGACCTTCACATGAAGCCCTGCTCAAGGTTCAGGGTCCAGTTTGTGGATCAGATGCCCAGAAGGGACAACCTGGGGCTGCTGGTGGCCCATCAACGATCCGTTTGAGGAGCACCTGATGCTCTGTTACTTTTTGAGGAAAACCCGTCCAGTGGGACATGCGAGCATCGGAGGCAAAATGGAAGCCCCCAGAAGAACCCAATAAAGTGGAGCAACCGTAGAAAAAGGGATGTGCACCACCCTTCTCTGAACGATGGTCCCGCACTCCGGGTGATGGGTGAGGAGACACCTGAAAGACCAACGATGAAAGCCAAAAAGGACTTCTGTTCTGGCCTCCGCCCCCTTGAGGTTGCCCCCTGCCCTGAGGCACATCATCAAGGTGGCACTGGGATCAGCCTGTCCGCTGGATTGTCCTGCAGGGACCACTGGAGGTTTGCAGTGACGCCGCTACTGGGCCAGGGTGTTCAACCTGCCACCAGCCTTTTAACCTTGTGGCATGACAGCCTCCATCCCAGCTCAGGTTTTCGGTCTCACCTCCACCCAGCGGCATGAATTCCTGAAGTTCCCGGATGTGGATGATTTCGTGCTGGGTCGGTACTACCAGCTCTCTGGCTCCGACCTCCGGCTGCTCTCTGACCTGGAAGACCCCATTCAGAAACTCGGGGTGGCGGTGCTGATCACCGTCATGCGACACCTTGGCAGGATTGCCATGACCCTGACCATTCCAGAGGTGGTGCTTTCCGAAGTGGCCCTGCAGTTGGAGTGTGATCCAGTCCTGTTCCAGACCTATCAGAAAGCCTGGAAGAAGCACGGCAAGGAACACACCCGGCAAGTCAAAAACCACCTGGGTTACGTGTCGTTTCAAATCCACCACCGTCAGGAACTCTTGCAGTTCATGCATGACCGGGCCCACCACACGGACATGTGGTTCCCCTTGATGGTGGATCTGGTGGAGGAACTCCGCCGAAGGCGCATCCTGATGCCGAAAATCGGTGTGCTGGAAAGCATGATCCAGGAAGCCCTGGTGTTCGCCCGGAACTTTGCTTTTCAGATCCTCACCATGGGCCTGAGGGACAACCACCTGGCAAAGCTCGATGCCCTCTTGCTCCCTGATCCCAGGTACCGCAAGGGAAAAGGCACCACGCTGGGCTGGCTGAGGGATTTGCCTGTGAAAGCCAGTGGAAAGAACGTGCTGAAGTGCCTGGAAAAACTGAAAACCTTGCGGGAACTTTTGCTGCCCTGGCAACCGAGGGAATTCATTGCCAAGAACCGCATGGACAAACTCACCCGTGAAGGGCGCACCCTGGACACCTACCAGCTCTCGGATTTTGAGCCGATGCGCCGCCACGCCATGATTGCGGTGATCCTGATGGATGTGGAGGAGACGCTCACCGACCGCATCCTGGAAGACCACCGCAAAATCATGCTGGGGAGCTTCCATGCGTGTGAGAAGGAACACCTGGGGAAAATCCTGTCCCATAAGACCACCATCACCGAGTCGTTGAACCTGACCTACACCATCGGCAAGATTTTGGTGGCTGCCAAGGAAACTGGAGAAAATCCCCTGCCAGAGATTGAGGGTTTGATTTCGTGGGAGGACCTGGTGCGTGTGATGGAGGCCTCCAGGACCGTCACCGAGCAGAAGATGCTGGACAGCCTGCACCTTTTGAAAGGCCAGTACCGGAAATTCAGGAAGTATGCCCGGAAGATGCTGGCTTCCTTTGAATTCCAGGCGTCCAGCACCAGTGAGGACCTGAGGGAAGCCCTGGAGATGCTGGCGAAGCTCGGCAGGAAGCGCAAGTTGCCAGAGGTTGTTCCGGTGTCTTTTGTGTCTGGTCGCTGGGAACGGTATGTGTTCACGGATTCGGGCATCGACCCGGTGTATTACGAACTGTGCGTACTGAATGAACTCTCTGCAGCTTTGGGTTCAGGGGACATTTTTGTGGAGCACAGCAAGAAATTCTGTGATTTTGAAGCCTACCTGCTGCCCAGGGACCGCTGGCGGGCTTCCCTGAAGACGTTTCCACCCCTGGTCCCCCTGTCTTTCGATGAATTCTGGGAGGAGGCCAGCAAAGGACTCAGGGAGGTACTGGTGGCCACCGACCGGGCCTTGAAATCCGGGGACCTGCCAGAAGTGCGGGTGGAGAACGGTCAGGGGATTGTGGAGCCCCTCAAACGGGAGCAAGAACTTGCGGATGCAGCTGAAGCATGGTCGGAAGTGCTCTACGACATGGTGCCGCCCATCAAGATCACGTCCCTGCTGCTGGAGGTGGAACGCCGGGTGAAGACCAGCAAGGTGTTCACGCACCTGAACCTGGGGAACACCGCTGAGGATCTGCATCTGCTCTACAGCGTGATTCTGGCGGAGGGCACCAATCTGGGGCTGGCCAAGATGGCTCAGGCATCCAGTCGCACCGAGGTGAAAAAACTGATCTGGTTGCACGAATGGTACATCAGAGAAGACACCTATCTGGCGGCCATGGCCGAACTCACCAACTTTCAACTCCAGCAGCCTCTGGCACAGCATGGGGGTGAGGGTACCCATTCTTCTTCAGATGGGCAGCGGTTCAAAACCGCCCAGAAAGCCGAAGGTACGGGGGTGTTCAATGGGCGGTATGGCCGGGAGCCGGGCCTGACGTTTTACACCCATGTGTCGGACCAGTACAGTCCTTTTTTCGTGAAAGTCATTGCGAGCACCGACCGGGATGCGTTGCACATCGTGGATGGCCTCCTGTACCACCAGAGCGATTTGAGGATTGAGGAGCACACCACGGACACCCATGGCTTCACCGATCCAGTCTTTGCCATCACCCACCTGCTGGGGTTCCGTTTTGCTCCAAGGATCAAAGGGATGAAGGACCACAAGATTTTCACGCCGGAGAAAATGGATTTTGAGGTGCTGAAACCTTCAGTGGGCGGCAGGCTGGACGTGGAGCTGATCCGCCAGAACTGGGAAGAGATCCTGCGGGTGGTCACCTCCATCCGGGCGGGGCATGTGACGGCCTCGGTGATCCTGGCGAAACTCTCGTCTTACAGCCGCAAGAACAGCCTATACCGGGCCATCACGGAACTGGGCAAATACTACCGGACCCTGTTCATGCTGTCGTGGTGGAAGGACCCGGAGTTGCGCCGCCGGTCGAATTGGAATTTGAATAAGGGGGAAGCCCTGAACAAACTCAAAAAGATCCTGTTCTTTAACAACCTGGGAGAGTTGCGTGCCCGTGATGTGACAAATCAGGCGAAACGGGCGAGCGGGTTGAATGTGCTGGTGTCGATGGTGAGCGTGTGGAACACGGTGTACTTGCAGCGGGCCACCCTGCACCTGGAGTCGGAGGGGACAGTGATCCCGCATGAAATCCTGCAGCGGATTTCACCTCTGGGGTTTGAGCACATCAACCTGACGGGGGATTACGTGTGGCGTCAGGAGGATTTGCCTTTGGAGGGGGAATTTTTGCCACTGAGACTGAAAAAGAAGTAAAAATTCAGGTGGTCTCACAACCCGTCTCTGAATTATAATTTCAAAACCCTCGTGCTCTGACGGGTTATGAGACACTTGAAGTAGATAAAACCCATTCTGAGTCAGGCAAAACCTTAATTGCGTCAATCTTGGCATTCACCCGATTTCGGTCATAAGGGCTGGGAGTAGGTCCATGCGGCTTTGAGGGCTTCTTTGGAGCGGGTGACGGTGGCCAGATCTTTGATGTACACCCACTTCCTGGGCTCATCCTGGGTCAGCATGATGATCAGGTCTTTGCCCACGTAAATGGCTGCTCCTTCCATGCTGGGGGTGTTGAGGTACCGCACGTCCGCCCCGAGTTTCTTGAGGGCCTGGAAGCGGGGTGCGGCCCCTTTGGAGGTGATCACCTGCAGCTTGATGCGCTTGGCTTTGAGTTGCTTGGTGATGGCTTCTTCGGCTCCAGGGAACTGTTCTCCGAGCAGGGTCACTTCGCCCTGCAGGAACTGTGGAAATTCACTGTTCTTTTTGATTTCCCCCATCTGGATGGGTGGGGGGATGTTGTTGAGGTCAGCGGTGGTCTGGGCAAGGGTGCTGGTGGTGAGGGTGAGCAGACTGGCAACGAAAACCATTTTCGACAGTTTCATTTGAAGATCCCCCAGTAATCAAAAACGGGTGTCCCGGTGACACGCGGGATGGGATAGCCTTCCGGCACGGAAACCCATCCGTGCTGGGTGCGGGGTCCGGTGTAGGGCATGAAGTAAGGGGCGATGGGAATGGGGATGGGCACGGTGTACACGTCCGTCACCGGGCACGGGAAAGGGATGGGGATGGGCCAGCCGTAGCAGGTGCCCCAGTGGGTGTGCTCGATGGTCCCGGTGGCCCAGAAGACGATGCGCCGGGCAGGTCGGTCTTTGAGTTCCTGAGGCAAGGTCAGGGTGTCCCACGTCTGCCACGCCTGAAAGAAAGTGGCGTACCCGAAACGCTCATACAAACTGGGCATGCGAGGCTCCAGCCTGCGCTTGAACTCTTCGAGCTTCCAGCTGCCTGGAGGGCTTTCCAGCACGTTCTTGGTGCCAGGCAGGGTGAGGATTTGCAAGGCCTGACTCTGGGAGCTGCTGTAATACAGTTCGGTGAGGGGTTTGTTGGCATCCCCGTTCTCCAGGTGGTCCCGGGCGTACTGGGGCAAATCCCAGAACTGTTTCAGGTCCACTTCGGTGTTCATCACCGGGGCGATCACGGCCCCCTTGCCGTACAGGTAACTGTTCCACCACAAGGGCTGGAATTTGATGTCTGTGATGCCCGGCGAGAGGGTCTTGGTGGTGTCTGCAACGTACTGCGGGATGTACTTGCTGTGGGCGTGCTTGATGGCGTCCTGCACCCGCCGTTCGGCCCGACCCCGGTCAAAGAGGAGCGGTCTGGGTTCCCCTTCCCCGTCCCCACCTTGCAGGCAGAGACGGGTGTAACCCACCAGACTCTGATCCCAGCAGGTGCCAGGCAGGTACATGGGAATCAAATCCCAGGGCATGCCGTCGCAGAAATCACTGTTGTTCACCACAGGCACAAGAGAGTAGTAGCTGTTGTCCAGCCAGAACTCCCTCTTAAAGTCGGTGAAGTCCATTTTGTCTTTCAGGTAGTCGGGCACGAAACCCTGCAGGTTGTGCACGAACGCCTTGGGGGTGTGGGTGGTCATGGAACCAGGGAAGTTGAACCAGCACCTCAGTGGCACTTCGGTGAGCTGGTTGAGTTGCACATGCACCCTCCACCAGTACCGCTCCTCGAAACGCTGCCAGTCGCGCCTCAGTTGCCGTGCAACTTTTTCGGAGGCTTCCACGGTGGTGAAAGGAACCGTCCACTCGTACTGGGGGCACTTGCTGAGGTCCAGTTTGGTGGTCGGGGTGCCTTTTTCCTTTTTCTCCTTCTCGATCTGCAGACGGGTGTCCTGGCAGTCATCGTAATTCTCGAAGAATTTCTTTTTCTGCTCGGTGGAAATGACATGCATCACAGGAAGTTTCCCATTTGTGGCTTTCTCCAGACGCAAGTCCTGCATGCTGAATGTGTTGGGCGGGTTGTACTGGGGATCAACGGTGTTCACATCCTGGTCTTTGTTTTCGGCGTAACCGACCCCCAAAGCGAAGAGAGCGTAAGCCATGCTTACGCTCAAGACCAGGAGCTTCCTGGCTTTCACTCAACAATCACCACCTTTTCAAACACGTAGCTCTCAGGGGTGCTGACGTTCTTGAAAGGCCATTTCAGGTTGTATTCGAGGTCGTCGGTCTTCTTCAGGAAGGTGAATTCACCACTGAGGGTCTTTTTGGGAGAGAGGGTGAGCCTGGAGGGTGCGCGGGTGTGCTTGATGGGCACCTGATGGCCTGCGAGGTCAAACAG
The DNA here is from genome assembly GCF_007990775.1 of Deinococcus cellulosilyticus NBRC 106333 = KACC 11606. Lineage (NCBI taxonomy): Bacteria > Thermotogati > Deinococcota > Deinococci > Deinococcales > Deinococcaceae > Deinococcus > Deinococcus cellulosilyticus. Next base: position 20,843 of record NZ_BJXB01000047.1, read on the forward strand.
GGCCAGTTTGGTGGGCTGCACCCACAGACTGAAATTGTTGCGGTTCTCCAGGGTGTACTTGACGGTGACGGTTCCATCGGTGTTCTGCTGGGCAGAAAGCTCACTGGCAACGGCGGCCTGAGTACTGCTGGTGCCATCCTGGGCACTGGAACTGAGGATGCTCACATCCAGGGCGCTGGCGGCGGCCTGTGCGGATGTGGCCACACTGGAAAGGGCTGCATCAGCTGTTTCAGGGGCATCTCCAGCGTCATCCAGCACTTTGTACACCCGGGTGCCACTGGGCTGGTTTTTCACGACAATGTGAAACATCAGCACCCGGTCATCCCCAAGGGTCACCATCAAATCCCCATTGCCTTTTTTGACGAAGGTGTCAATGAAGAGGATTTTGTGGTTTTCCATCAGGGACAGCTTGTAGTCATCCATCCGAATGATCATCGGGGTGAAACCGGTGATTTCCTCCGGGAACTGGATGGCCACCTTGTACTGGGGGCTGACCACGATGGTTTGAGGGCGTTTGATGAGCTGCTCCTGTTTCAGCTCCATGTAGTAGGCTGCGGGTTGAGCGGCAAGGGCAGATGACAGGCAAAACACCGCTAGGGCCGACAAAGACATCTGTGAAAGTTTCATACTCCTTGAGGATACACCATTTTTCACCTTTTGTGAAAGTTTCATACTTCTTGGAGCAAAAAAAGATGTACCAGATTCACTCATCATCAAAATCCGGCGCACTGAGAACACCTCCTGCAGCTCGCTTCATGAAACTGGAGATCTCGTCTTGCAAACCCTCGGTGTCCTTGTGCACCACTGGACTGACCGGAGGGGCTTCTGTTCCCATGGTTGGGGCCAAAGGCAGGCCTTCAAGCCCTTCATCTTCGTCTTCATCGGTGGCCTGGGACTGGGTGCCCACTGCAGGCGGTGGGTATTTCTTGGCTTTCTCCCACTCCGGCAACACAAACGGTTCCATCCGGTAACCCGCAATGAGCGGAAACTCGTTGGACTGCACGATCACCCGTCCACCGGGCAGGGTTCTGGCGCTTTCCACAGTGATGAGTTCCTTGGCGGTCAACCCCAGAGAGTCAGAAGAACTGTCGTTGCCTTCCGACTGCCGGGAATCTTCCACCATGAACTTGCCGCTCACTGCAGACATGTACTTGGCGGTCCCTTCGTCCTTGGGCGTGAAGAAAATCTTTGTGTGGGTGTTGGATTGCACGGTTTCCATGCCTGCAGCACCATACAGGGTCTCCAGCTGGGACATCGACTGAATGTAAATGGCGGTGATCATGCCACGTCCGGCAACCGTGGCGGTGAGCTGGGGCAACTCCGGCACGGTGATTCGTCCAGCTTCATCGAACACCAACAGAATCGGCTCAAACTTCTTCTCAGGGTGCAGGTCGTAATTTCGGATGATGGATTCCACAATCGACAAAATCACCACACTGAAGCTGTTCACCGTGTACTTCAGGTCAGATTCACGGAACACCAGGTAGAGGCTGCTTTTCTTCTCCACCAGGTCAGCGGCCCGGAAGTCCTGCCCACCCGTCATGGTGAGGATGCCATTGCCGAACAGGTACACCATTTTGGTGATCAGGTTCATCCAGGCGTTGTTGAGGAATTTGTCTGAGCCGTAACTTTCCCAGTTGTACTTGTGGGGGGCTTCCCCCAGGAACAGCCGCACGAAACCCCTCACCGACTTGTTTTTGGTGGCAGAGTAGATGGTGGTCATGCACTCTTTGATGCCCAGGTTCAGGCTGTCCCGCACAAAAGGCAGCACGGGCTTGTTCAGCAGCTTTGCAGTTTTCACAATCGCAAACAGGGCGAAGGTTGCACGCATGGCAAACGCACTGTTCGACCCATCAGCCTGCGGGTTCAGCAGGGCCGTGCAGGAAGCCAGCAGCTGCTCATCCGTCTCCCGGTCCATGAAGGGGTCGTACTGGTTGGTGTACGTTCCAGTGCTGGGATTGAGCACGTAAACATCCTGACCCATCACCTCTTTGCGGTAACCTGCAGTGGTCTGGTAAAACTCGCCCTTGATGTCCACCACAATCATGGAGCCTTTCCAGTTGAGCAAATTGGCAAAGATGTTGAGGCCTTTGCCGCTTCTGGATGGACCCACCACCAGCAGGTGACCCACCTCCTTGCGGCCTGCCACACCAGGTCGGAGGGCAATCATCTTGTTGTAAGCGAAGCCCAGCAAGATCTCATTTCCTTTGCGGTTTTCCACAAACAGTTCTTTGATCTCCTGCTCTGTGGCCCAGTGGGCGTTGTAAGGCGGCTTGTAGAACGCATCTTTGCCGTTGAAGAACAACAGCACAGCCAGGGCGAACGCAGCTGCACCAAAATACACCGCCGTGTTCCCCACGAACAGCAGGTTGTAGAAGATCAAAGCCACACTGGCATAGATCAAAAGCATTTTCAGCATGAACAGGGGGTAACGGACTATCATTGTTTCACCTTCGCCATGGCCAGGGTTCCAGCAGGCTTGCTGGTCGATTTCTCTTTGAGTTCATCCACACGTCCAGCGGCCACCCGGACCTGTCTGCGGTACGCCGTTTCAGGCTTCCAGATCCGGGCATACCACCAGAACACCGCACCCAACACGAAGTTGGTCAGATGCACAGCTTTCAACCAGTCTGGAATCTTCCAGGACTGCAGATAAACATTGGCACATGCCTGCTGTCCTTCACCAAAACACTTTGCCAGATACTTCATCACATTCATGGGCTCCCCATACTGAACAAGGTACTGGCGCTTCACCGAATCCAGCACTTCAACAGCGCTGTTGAAGAAATCACTGGCACCCAGCAGAATCGAACTTGAAAGCAAAACCACGCCTGTTAACATCAACCATTTTGGCCTCAAATCTACATGCATTTCTCGCAACCTCCTACATGTCGAAATCCATCGACATTTTCTTACGCTTGTTCTGCTCCTCTTCACGCCTTGCTTTTTCATCCTGATCTTCCTGCCCTGTGCTTCCCACCCCTTTCTTGAGTTCTCTGTTTTGCGACATGGAACCTCTCACAGCATCCTCCTGACTTTTCAACTGCGCCTTCATTTGTTCTTCCAACCACCTGCGAGGAGCCATGTGCAAATCACGGTCTTTTTGAAGCATGGCCGACTCGGTGAATCGATCACCAATCATGCGCAGTTTGTAGAAGTCTTCACGCTCCAGCTTGTTGTTGGTCAGAATGATCACATGCACATGAGGGTTGCTGGTGTGACCTTTTTCTCCAGCATGGGCTACCGCTACATAGCGGTCATATCCAGCCTCAGCCATCACTTTCTTGGCCCAGTCCTTGATGGTTTCCTCACCCATGTTTGCACCAGGACTCAAAATCACCCGGTAGGCAAACTGTTGCTCATTCATCCCCTTACCCAGATAGTTGTGTACATCCTGAGGAACCATTTCACTGTGAGCACCATTGAACGCTGTTCGGAACTTCTCTTCACTCTCTCCCTCCATGGGTCTGAACATCATGTAATTCGCAGCAGCAAATGTGCGCTTTACACCACCAGACCACTTCCCCTTCTCCCCACGCACACGACTGAACCGGGCTTTCACCACCGTCCTGGTGGGTTGACCTGGTGCTTTCCTCGCAGTGAACTTCGACATGCTCCGGCGCAAGCCCTGCGTCCTCATGGCAGAAAGCCCAGAACGCACCACCTTGCCACGACCCAAACCCTCCCTACTCACCGTCCATCCCTTCCAGAATTGAATCCGTCAAATCCTGAATCTTGCGTTTCAGAGACGAAGCCGCACGGCCCCACATTTCGTTCCTCAAACCCTTCACCTCATCTCTCGACATCCCAAGGTCCTTCTGGGCGATCTCCTGAAGCATCTGCGCAGAAATCGACGACTCCATGGCAGTACGCACCATCAGGTTGGCCATTCGATTGAAATGCTTGTACATCGCCTGATCCACAATCGTCACCATCTTCGGAATCAGAAACGTCGCTGCCAGCTCGCTCTCCTGGTCATCCAGGGCACGAATCAACAACTCCTCCACCACCGTGGATACAGAGAGCTTGTTGGCCTGGGCAATCTTCTCTATTTTCTCCCTTACATTTGGGTCCACCCGGGCACCCACATGCTGCTTTTTCATAGGCACATTCTAACAACAAAAATACGAAACTTTCACACTTCAAGATATGGAACTTTCACACTCGAACAGGACGAAACTTTCACACCCTGGACCCCAATACTGGAGTGTGAACAGCAAATTGTAACGTTAACATTAATTCCATTTCCCAAACGCAAAAAAACCCCCCAAGTTCACCACCTTATCCTGCCCTACCCTTTTGTAGCGACTTTTTGGGCACCAAAAATCGTTACAAAAGGGTCAACTCCCCCCAGAAACCTCAGATGACGTAACCGCCTGGAGTGGGTGGGGTCCAGCGGACCCCCAAGCTCCAGGCGGCTCGAAGAAATGTCAGTGTGGAAGAACTCGGCAACAAAAAGACCCGTAGCGCGGGGGCATTCATGCCCCTAAGCTCGGGTCTATGGCAGTGTCAAGGAATGTGGGTGGTTCAGCTCCCTGCTGTGGGCTTTGGGCATGCCAGTGAACCGCTTCTTGGCAGGACTGGTGTTGTGTGCTCCTGTTGAGCCTTCCATCACTTCACCCTGGTCTGTTCACTCAGTTGCAGCCTGAGCACCAGGGCACGGCACTCACTTGTTTTTCTTCTTGCCGTTCTTGGCCTTCTGCTTCTGTGCCAGGTCCCTCAGGTTGAACTTGCCTGCTTCAAGGTCGGCTTTTGATGGGTAACGGCGAAGGGACAGGGGTTCGTTCAGCCGGGCATAGTGCTGAAGTTGTTGTTCTTTCCAGGTCTTGTATTGCTCTGTGT
>NZ_BJXB01000048.1 GCF_007990775.1 Deinococcus cellulosilyticus NBRC 106333 = KACC 11606
AGATTAACAGTTATCAATCCTCCAAAGTCTGAAGGAAGTTGTATATCGCCCGATTTAACAATAAAAACTCTTTCTCTTGATAGTCGCCCCATAAAAAGTCCTGTTTCAAATATAACATTATCTCTTGCGACAGTGGAAATATTTCCTCTTCTTTCAATTTGATCATCTGGAGTATATACAAATATACCAAAATCATAATTATTTAGTATATCATTTAGTCTTTCTATTACCGTATCTCCAAAATGAAAAACATTTTGATTCCAGATGTGTGATATACAATCATATTGTAAATTGACTTGGATTTGTTGGGCTACTCTTAGACCTTCTAATGATGATCCTATAAAAACCTTTGGGCTAGTCTCTTTGGTTTCCATATCATCTCCTTTTTTAGATATGATTTTCCCCGAAGCTTCTAAAATTAAAGATATTGAGCTAATTTGACTACTACTTGCTGTTGATGAAAGTAATTTTGTTCTGCAATCTCTACATAGGAATTCTCTTTTCATGCTTTTGTATATATCCACTTTTTGGACTTTTTTATCATTTATGCATCCTCTGGGATCTAAATGGTTTTTGGCGTCTTTTTGGATGAAAGACAACGCATATTTTGCAAAATAATATAAAAAATATGATGTTATTATTGAGGTTGTATTATCTGAAATACTATTTAAGTTTTTTGAGAGATTATTGAATAATTCCTTGACTTCATAAGTGGTAGTAATTCCGATGCCGCCAGCACCCCTAAGGTAGCAAAAGGCATTAGAATACTGCGAACCGTGAAGAAACTTATCTGTTACTAGCATGACATAAGGATGATAACCTCTTATCTCATTGGCAAGTCTTTTATGCGTTTCATCAAGTGCGCTTACGCCATAAATTTCTTCATCGCCAGCAAAGTATCCTTTGAGGTCTAGATCAGCCACACTAAAAAGAAAATCGCTTTGTATACTATTCGCAAGTCTTGTTGCTTCCTTTAATTCACTAAGGTATTTCGTGCCAAGATCTATGATCTCTATAGGTAGCGCTGCCAAGTTTGACCTCCGAAACTTTAGATAAGGATAGTGTAGCAAAGAAGCAGCTGAGACATGCCTCAGCTGCTTCTTTGCTACACTATCAATTTTGGTGGATCGTGTAGGAATCGAACCTACAACCCGCTGATTAAGAGTCAGCTGCTCTGCCGATTGAGCTAACGATCCTGGCAAGACCCATCCTATTCCTGTGTCTGGGCCATGTCAAGGACTTTTTCCCGAATCCGCCCGATCAAGTAGAGGCTCCCGGCCACCAGTAAGCCACCTTCCTTAGGCGTGGCGTCCAGAGCAGCTTTCAATGCTTCTTCCGGGTTCTCGATCACCTGCCCGGGGTGCATCTTGGCAAGCTCATCAGGACTCAGGCCCAGGTCTCCAGGGTTGGTGTAAAAACGCTGTCCTGCCAGGGGAGCGAGGGCGTCCAGTGTCTCTCTGGCATCCTTGCGGGCCATGATCCCAAAAAGCAGGGTGCTGACGTTCTGAAAGTTCTGGGCCAGCGCACGTGCTGCATGGAGGTTGTGGGCCCCATCCAGAATGATGGTCTTCTCTCCCACCTTGAACATTTCCATGCGTCCGGGGTGCTGGGCATCAAGGGCGGCTTCATAAAGAGCGATCAGGTCCTGGTCCAGACGCTTGATGAATGGACTGGTGGCTCCACACCGCTCTACTGCAAGATGATCTCCTTCCTTCAAGCGTCTTATCTCATGTCCTTCAATGAACAGAACCCGCAAAGCAGCCAGTGCCAACCACGCATTGCTGATCTGATGGGCTCCAGTCATGCGAGGAGGGTGGGGAATTGAAAACAGGTCTGGATGGTTTTGAGGTGTATATAGAGGTGCTTCCCTTTCTTCTGCGATCTGTTTGATGACTGCGAGAGCCTCTCCTGTAGCCGTGGTCAGCACTGGAACGCCAGAACGGATGGCTCCTGCCTTGTCTCTGGCAATCTCTGCAATGGTGTTCCCAAGGGTGCTCTGGTGGTCCAGATCCACATTGGTGATCAGGGTCGCAGCAACGTTCTGAAGGGCGTTGGTGGCATCTTTTTCGCCGCCTACCCCTGCTTCGATCACAGCCCATTCCACCTTTTGCTTCTGGAAATGCTGAAGCGCCATCCCCAGAGTCAATTCAAAGAAGGGCATGTCAGGGGCATGTTCTTTTGCCCACTCAATGAAAGCTGCAACATCTTTTTCTGGAATCTCCCGCAGCTTCACCCGAATCCGTTCATTGAAATGCGTCAGGTGAGGACTCGTGAACTTGCCCACCTGCACTTTACCTGCAAGCAACCCTGCCTCCAGCATCGCGCACACCGACCCCTTGCCATTGGTCCCGATCACATGAATCACCTGCATGTCTTTTTCGGGATTTCCCAGCAAAGCCAGAAGTTTCTTTGCGCGTTCAGGCGTGCGGTCCTTCCCTGCACGGGTCCGTGTGTAGAGCCAGTCATAATCCGGGATCATGGTGTTGCCATTCTATGGAATAGCGTCCCAGATCTGAAGGGGTAACGCCTGTGTCGTAGAGGCCTGCCTTCCCTCCCGGCAAAAGGCTCTGATGCCCATCTGAATGTCTGACCCTGCTTTTTGCCCTCGGCTCTGGGCTCTCGGCCTTCTGCCTTCTGCCTTTCATCCACTCGCCCCAACCTGTTGTTAAACTGAAGCGACATGCGTTTTCTGATGTTCCTCTGTGTGCTCCTTTTCGGTGTGGCTTTTGCCCAGGATGTGCAGATCCGGGTGCTGGTCGCCCAGCAAAGCAAAGTTCAGCTGGTGATTCCCTTCTCACACCATGTGATGGCGTTTGATGGCACCGTGCTGTACCAGAGCAGCACGCCTGTGCAGTGGGACCTGGAGGTCAAGGGGTCTCGCATCTGGATCAACGGTCAGGATTCAGGGCGGGATGTGCTGCACTTTCAGGAGACCACCGCCAACCAGAGCCTCCTTCTGAATGGGGTGCGTTACCGGGGGGCCATGAGCCTGTACGGTCAGGGGAGTGCCCTGACGGTGGTGAACACCCTCAACATCGAAGATTACCTGCGCAGTGTGGTTCCAGCAGAAATGCCTCCAAGCTGGCCTGTCGAGGCCCTGAAGGCACAGGCCATCATTGCCCGAACCTACGCCATTGAGCGCCTGAATCCCAAAGGGCTGTACGACGTGTGTGCCACGCAGCAGTGCCAGGTGTACAAGGGGCAGTCTTCAGAGAACCCGCTGGTGGATGTGGCGATCTCCCAGACCTACAAGCAGATCATTGCTTACAACCAGCGTCCTGCGAAGACTTTTTTCTCCAGTGACAATGGGGGGTTCACTGCGAGCAGTGCCGAGGTGTGGGGCAGCAACCTGCCTTATCTGGTGGCCCAGCCTGATCCTTTTTCGGTGGGTCCCAAGAGCAAATGGTCCCTGAACATCTCCTTCAGTCAATTGACCAGTGTGGCCCGCAATTATGGGTTCAAGGGGACTGCAAAGGGTTTCCGCGTGGACAAGTACAGTGGTTCTGGACGCGTGACCCAGGTGAGTGTACTGTCTGATTCTGGTGCGTTTGCCCTGTCTGGTGCGGAGGCTGGAGGCATCATTCGTGCGCTCGGTGGGTTTTCCACCCGTGTGGCCGTGGAGACCAATGACAGTGGTGTGGTCATTTATGGCAGTGGGTATGGTCATGGTGTGGGTCTGTCCCAGTATGGTGCAAAGGGCATGGCAGAGAGGGGCTACAGCTCAGACGAAATTCTCGGTTTCTATTATCCTGGGGTTTCCCGAGGTGGGTACACCCTGGCTGCTGAAGTGCCTGAGACCAAACCCAGACAACCATTAATGAGGCTGAATCCGCTCTCATCGAACTGACACCGTTTCCCTTTAACGTTAGAACATCGACATGGTGGGGTTACGGTTTTTTATCGTTTTGATCTTTGTGGTGTTCTCCTGGGCACAGGGCCGCACCATCGAAATTGTTCAGGCAGGACAGCTCGAACTTCGCAACGTGACCCTGGACGATGGGACTGTGCAGGAGTACATCATCCTGATCGGTGAGCCTGTTGAACTCAAAATTGATGACAGTGTGATCAAGGCAGACCGGGTGGAGTACAACAAGTCTGCCCGGGAACTTCGTCTGATTGGTCGGGCAAAGTACATCACCAAAACCAAAGGCAGCGATGGAAACAGCACCTCAGAGCAGACCCTGGAGGGGGATGACCTCAAGGTGGACCTCAGCATTGAAGGGGTGGAGGGGGAAGATGTTTTCATCACCACCCAGAACATCCTGGTGAAAGGGGATGTGGTGCAGCGCATTCCCGGCCAGATCGGCGTTCAGGGCGGGTATTTCACGCCATGTGCACGCTGTGGTCGCACGCCCAACGATTATGCTTTTTCTGCCAGCACCATGTGGATTTATCCGGGAAACCGGATTGTGGCTTATGACGTGAAAGTGCTGATTGCCGACACTCCGGTCTTCTACCTGCCTGCCCTGGTGTTCATGCTCAACAAGGAGCGCCCCACCAAATTGGAAGTGGGCCAGAGTCCCACCGATGGCTGGACGGTCAGCGCAGACCTGCCTTACCTGATCACTGCAGACTCTTTCGGGACCCTGTTTGTTGATTATTACCAGAACCGGGATGTGCCCATTGGGGTGAAGGTGGACCATACGCTTTACAACCTGTTTGGCCAGAACAACACCAGCAAACTGCAGGTGTGGATGGACCCGAAAGGGGTGGGCAGACAGGGTGTGGACTGGGTGTTCAATGTGGATGTGAAAGGCAACCAGCCTGCTCTGGCTGCAAAGAGCGGGCTGGATTACTCTTTTTCCATCAGCCGCAATGACAAGCAGGAATTCAATGTCCTCCCGATTCAGGCGGAAGTGAAAGGGGAATGGGAGGGCTTCTCTGCCCGCATCGGTTACTACAACGTGATCGATGGAGACGGAAACAATCAGGTGGCCCGTTTTTCAGAGCCCCGCAAACTGCCTGAAATCGAGTTTGATCCCAAAGCCATCAAGGTTTTCCGGGTCAATTATGACCCCAAACTGCTGCTGGGCTATTACGAGGGAGAGTCGAATCCCCTCAACCCCAGTGCACGCCGGGCAGGGGACCGCATTGCTGCTTTTCGTGCCCAGTACAGCCATTCTCTCAGCTGGGCCTGGAAGCCGTGGTCCACAGCAGACCTGAACCTCACCCAGACCTTCAACGGGCAATACTTTTCCACAGATGAGCGGGCTGTTCAGCAGACTTTCACAGCCAATTTCACCAACACTTTTTCAACGGGCAACAGCATCAGTTTGACTTACCTGTTTGAATACCTGGAAGGGGAAACCCCTTTCACTTTCGATCGGGTGCCAAAGCGCAAAACCCACACCCTTGGGGTCAGTGCCAATGCGCAACCTGCTCCCGAACTGTCTCTCAGTGCACAGCAGACCATCGATTTTGAGAAGAAAGCAGATGAGCAGCAAAATGGCACGGTCAGCCTCAATTACAACCCGAAACCGGTGAGCATTTCGGTCACTTACTCGGAGAATGTTTTCCTGCACCGTCCCCAGTCCATCAGTGGGACCTTCAGGGTCACCCAGGACACCCTGAGCATGGCGGTGGGTGCATCTTACGATTATGGGAACCCGGACCCCAACCCCATCCGTTACCGTTCGCCCAGGTTCGGTGACCTGACAGTGGATTTCAGTTACACCTCGCCGGACAAGGGGCACACTGCAAGCCTGAATTACATCTATGACATCAATGTCCCCCGTGCAAAGAGCATCACTGGAAATTATGCATTCACTGGCCCCATCGAGGCCCTGGATGACATTTTCGGTGTGACCACCTGGGACAATTACGGTCCTGCCATGTACAGTGCAAAGCTGATGGAGAAGTACGATTACACCACCTCTGTGTGGAATGGCAGCCTGGACCTGAGCCGTGAACGGGTGAAACTCACAGCCACCCACAACCTGTATGTCGGTGAGGACACCGGCCGCCAGTGGAAAGGCAACCTGGATGCCACACTGGGCATCGACAACTTCAGCCTGACTTTCAATGGACCACTGGACCTCAACCGCAGGGGATTTTTCACCAAACCCACGCTGACGGCAAAGTATTCGCAGGCCATCACGGGTGCAGAATTGTCTGCAAGCGCCACCCTCGCCCTCAAGGGTCTGGATTACCAGCACACCGATCTGAGCACTGCTTACCTGAGTGGACAGTGGTGGATTGCAGATTTTCTGGGCATTCAGGGGAATGTCACTTACAACGGCAGCTGGGACCAGACCGACACGGTACGCCGGGACGAACTGCGCCTGAACCCCCTCACCCTGACGGCCACCATTGGGCGTGAAGGCAATGAACCCCAGTGGATTCTGGCTGCCAGTGTGCTGGACCAGACCTACACCTGGATCAATGGAGATTACCAGGGCCCTCAGTTCCAGCCGAACCTGAAACTGATTTACAACCGTTGCTGCTGGTCCGGTCTGGTCGAGTGGTCCCCCAACCGGGGCACCTTCCGTTTTGCCCTCAACCTGATGCAAAGCTCGTATTTTGATCTCATCAAAGGCACCCCTGAGGGCATCCGGGGTCCTTTCTAGGAGGAACAACATGAAAAGGTGGATTCTGGGAGGTCTGCTGCTGGCCCTCACAGCCTGCACAGGCACCAGTGAACCCCAGGTGGCCTTCACCGTGGTGGTGCAAGACCAGGTGCCTGCCGTGCAGGGCAAACCTGCACATGTGGAATTCAAGACCTACCGGGTGCTGGACGATGTCGCTCCACTCACCCCTCCCCTGGAGGCTGCAGGGGTGGCGACAGGCTTGCAGAGCAGCCAGATCGGTGCTTATTTGCTGGCGGGGTTTCAGGACCGCATTGAAGTGTATGTTGGAGATGGTGAGGCGGCCAGCGGAATCAAGCTCAGTCGCACCCTGAGCACTGGAGCCAGTGGCGTTTTTCAGATGGAGAACTGCACCGATCCCATTGTGCTGCAAAAGCCCCAGCTGAGCCCGGATGAGCGATTTATGGTGGTGCTCGGACAGTGTGGAACCACCCTGAGCACCCGACAGCGGCTGTGGACGGTCAGGCTGTCTGCCAGTGATCCTGCCAGCTGGACAGTCACTCCCATTCTCAGCAATCCCCTCTTACCGATCCGGTTTTTTTCGGCTGGAGCAGACCGCGTCTATTTCGCAGGTCAGGTGCCCGGCAATGATTACAGGCTGTTTGCGGTCTCATACTTTGCTCCTTTTGAACTTGACGACAGTGGAACAAGGACCCTGGTCTCCAGCCTGAATGACCTGGAATACTGGAGGGGAAGCCTCAGGTTCTCAGATGGCAGCAGAATCAGAACCGTGAGGAGTGTTGCCCTGGAGCCCACAGACCTCACCGATCTGGTGACCTTCCCGGCCACAGAGATGTTTGTGAAGCAGGGCCAGCTGCTTGCGGTGTCTTCGGGGACAGGGGCTGTCGCCTGCCTGCTGGATCAAACCCCGAAATGCACGCCAGAGACAGAACCAGATGTGATCGCTGTTTCCAGCGTTCAGGATGTGACTTTTGATCTGAATGGTTATGCTTGGATTGTCCCCAGGCTTTCTGCCGGCAACCCCACTCCACAGGGTGCATTGTATCGTGTAGATGTGGTGGCGCAGAAAAAAACTGTGGAAACCATGGCATTTGGTGCCTTTTATGACCCGAAAGGAGTTGCATGGGTGGTGAACTGAACACGCAGTGGACCCAGGGACTGGTTCTGGACCATGTGGCCATTGCCACAGCCGATCTGGATTCAGGTTCTCAGCCTTATCTGGCCATGGGTTTGAAGCCACTGGAAGAGGACGAGGTGGTGGAATCGCAGGGGGTCAAAGTCAGGATCTTTGAGGTGGGCAGTGTGATGATTGAACTGCTGTCTCCAACCCGACCAGACAGTCCCATTCAGACCTTTCTGGAGAAAAAAGGGTCTGGCCTGCACCACATGGCTTTTCGGGTGCCAGACCTGCAACAGAAGATTGAGGAACTGCAAGCCCAGGAAGCCCGTTTCATTGGAGATGCACCCCGTCCGGGACGTGCAGGTTCCAGGGTGATCTTTCTGCATCCCAAATGGGGACAGGGCGCATTGATTGAACTGGTGGAGCATCCGTGAAAGTCGGCTGGTGGTTGCTCAGCCTGCTGTACATGGGGGTGATTTACTGGTTTTCTGCCCAGTCAGGAGGAGCAGTGGGCATTCCCGCTCCCTGGGACAAAGTGGCCCACACCCTGGAGTACCTCGGGCTGGGTTTCCTGCTGGGCAAGGCCACCCGCAGCTGGAAAGCCGCCTGGGTGCTGACCGCCTGGTATGGGGCACTGGACGAAGTGCATCAGGCGTTTGTGCCGATGCGCATGGCCGGGATTGATGACTGGTGGTTTGACCTTCTGGGAGGTTTGCTGGGAAGCCGTCTGGGTGCAGGACGCAAACCGAGGCAGGAGGAAGCAACTCCAGAAGCCCAGTACCAGTTCAATCAGAATTTTGAGTGATGCCCTGTAACATTCAGGAGGAGCCTGATACGGCACGATCCAGACGCAGTGCACTGACGGTGCTCACCTGTTGCAGGTAGCTGCGAATCCAGCTGAAAAAGCAGATCAGGAACACGGTGTAAATGCTCTGCACACCCAGCAGAGCATAGCCCGTTCCGTCTGTGGGCAGGGCACCAAAAGGCAGGAGCCCCAGATGCAACAGAAAGGCCACCTGCAACACAGGAATCAGCAGGTTGATCATGCCAGTGCAAAACCGCATCAGGCGGGGGTTCTGCTGTCCCTGAATGCAGCTCTGCAAGGCATAAGTCCAGCGTTCCATGCTGATCCACAAGAGCAGCAGGACCATGCCAGCAACCACCTGCAAACCTTGCCACTGCACAGGCACAGGAAAGGTGAAAAGCACACTCCAGGCCAGCTGGTCTTGCACATTGAGCGGGTAAAGCAACCACCAGGTGGCCTGCAAAATGAACAGGCTGAGCAGGCTGTACCGCAGGTTCCCATTTGTTTTCTGCAATTCTGTTGCACTTGAGATGCGCAGCACATAAAGTTCACTGGCTGCCACCCACCTGCGGGTGATTTCTGCAATGAGCACAAACAGCACCACCACACTCCAGATGCCTGTCACCTGCAAGACATCTTCGGGGATCTGGCTGTGCAGCACGGCACCCAGGGCAATAAAAATCAGCTGCAGAAAACGGATTCCCCAGCGAATCAAATGTGCATGATTTGTTAAGGAATGCAGAATATTTTTCATCTTGCCCTCAGTTTAAACCTTTGCAGCTGAAGTTGCGGTGATGGTGATCTTTGCCTGAAGTCCAGTGTAAAAGCCAAAAGGCTGGTAGCGTAAAGACATGCGAACCATTCTGGTCACTGGAGCAGCAAGAGGAATAGGTCTGGCCATCGCCAGGAAATTTGTGCAGGATGAAGAAAAGGTCATCATGCTGGATGTGCTTCCTGAAGTAGAACAGGTGGCGGGCACGCTGGGTGCCACTGCGGTGATGGGGGATCTTCTGGAGGACCATACCCTGGATCTCCTGGAAGGGGCAATAGGGGAAAACCTGGATGTCCTGGTCAACAATGCCGCCATTGCGGTCCCAGGCACAGCAGCGGAAGTGGGAATTGAAGACTTCCGTCAGGTGATGGAAGTGAATGCCCTTGCTCCAGTTCGAATGGTCCAGAGGTTTCTTCCCCTCATGCCCACAGGGAGCAGCATTGTCAATGTGGCCAGTGTGCAGGGCCTCTTTGCCGAGCAGAACAATGCGGCCTACAACACCTCCAAAGGGGCTCTGGTGAACCTGACCCGCAGCATGGCCCTCGATTTTGCTCCAAAAGGCATCCGGGTGAATGCTGTGGCTCCCGGAGCCATCGCCACAGAGTCCGTTCTCAGGGCCATTGCGGGAAGTGCTGATCCTGGGCAAACCCGGCGTGACTGGGAAGACCTGCATGCCCTGAGGCGACTCGGGCATCCTGAAGAAGTGGCTGCTGTGGTGCATTTTCTGGCCTCACCTGCAGCCTCTTTTGTGACCGGGGTGATTCTGCCTGTGGATGGGGGCATGACGGCTTCTTTCATGATGGCCGGGCGTCCGGTTTGATTGAAAAAACAGGGGACCAGATGGTCCCCTGTTCCGAACATGACTTTTTATTGTGCGCCCAGGGCGTCCACCACTTCCTGGGGCAGCAGCACAGAGTCAATCACATGCACCACCCCGTTGCAGGCATACACATCTGCCTGCAGCAGTTTTGCATCGTTCAGCATGACACCATCCCCGGCCATCACTTCAATTTTTTCACCCTGCAGGGTCAGCAGACCGTTTTTCTGACGCACCACACTGGCAGAGCCCACGGTGCCCTTGACCACATGGTAGGTCAGCACCCTGGTCAGCCATTCTTTGTTGCCCAGCAAGGTGTCCAGGGTTTCTTTGGGCACTTTGGCAAAAGCATCATTGGTGGGGGCAAACACGGTGAAACGGGCGGATCTGTCCTTGAAGGTGTCCACCAGACCTGCTTCCATCAATGCGGTTTTCAGGGTGCTGAACTGGTCCATGCTGACCACCAGATCCGCAATGCAGGGACGGGCCTGTGCGGTCAGGGTGGCAGCAGAGGAAGCAGAAGCCGCAGAAGCGAGTGCCATGGAGCCAAAAACGGTGAGTCCCAAAATCCATTTGCGCATGAGTGAACCCTCTTTGAGTGAAGTCTGGAAACAAAGAAATGACTGTGCACCAGGGCATAAAACCCTGTGCTGGTCTTTCTGGTTCCACGGCCTCACCTTAAAGACTCCGGCCAGATGGGAGTGTATTTCGCATCTCTGTCCTTGCGAGTTGGTGGGCTGGGAAACCAAAAGAAAGTGTCCCAAAAAGAAATCAGCACTCCTCTTCTGCAAGAGAATGGGTGCTGGAAAACAGAGATCTGTCTGTCAAGTCTGAGGGTCAGCGGGCAATCCGGGCGGTCAGGGGAGAGGTGGCCCCGAGATCCAGCCCCCTCTGTCCGGGAGAGCAGGTGCCCACGGTGAGTTCGAGGGGACCTTGAAGCCAGATGGCCTCTCCATCTTCATTGATGGCTTTCAGCTGTTCTGCAGCAATTTCGAAACCCAGGGTGCTCGAAGACCCGGCAGGCACCGTGACCTTCTGGAACCCGACCAGTTGCTGCAACGGCACCAGAAAGGGAGCTTCGGTGTGCCGGACATACACCTGCACCACCTCGGTGATGTCATGCGGACCAGGGTTGCTGACCTGCAGGCTGATTTGAAGAGACTGGTCTTCCTGCAGGCCCTCTGGAACCTGCAGATCAGAGAGCTCCACCTGTCCGTAGGTCAGACCGTGACCAAAGGGGAAGAGGGGCTCCACTTCGCTGTAACGGTAGGTGCGTCCGGCCATGCCATAATTCTGAAAGTCCGGCAGGTCCTCGGTGCGCTTCGGAAAGGTGACGGGCAATTTTCCAGCTGGAGCCCGGTCTCCGAAGAGCACATCTGCCACAGCACGTCCGCCCTCCTGACCGGAGTACCAGACAAAGACGATGGCATCCACAAGCTCGGCCACTTCTTCCAGGGCCACAGCAGACCCTCCAGTGAGCACCAGCACGGTGCGTGCTCCTGCCTGGGAGAGTTGCCGCAGGGCGTTCAGTTGCACTTCGGGCAGTTCAATGCGGGTGCGGTCCCCATTCTCGGCAGAATCGATGGATTCTCCCTCTTCGCCTTCCATGTGCGGGGTGATGCCCATGCAGGCGATCACCACATCGGTTTTGGCGGCCTCCTTGAAAATCCAGCTGGTGTGGGCTTCGGTTTCGTGCAGCACATGGGTGGCGGTGCGGTACTCGGTGCGCACCCCTTCAGGAATGCGCCCGATCAGGCCCTCAAGCAGCGTGGTGAGTTTGCCGTTCATGCCGTAATAGTTGCCCAGCAAGACCTCCACACTGGTGGCCGTGGGTCCCAGAATGAACATGCTCCTGATGTCCTCCCGGATGGGCAGCAGATTGTTCTTGTTGCGCAGCAGCACCACAGATTCTACAGCTGCTTCATAGGCCAGATCAGCGTGTTCTTTGCTGCCCACCACATCGGGCGAGATGCTGGCATAGGGCACCCGCTCAGGTGGATCAAACATCCCCAGTTTGAAACGGGTGGTGTAAACGCGGGTCAGGGCGCGGTCCAGGTCCTCTTCGGTGATCAGCCCCTGCTCATGGGCCTCAAGCAGATGGGTGTACCGGCATCCGCACTCCAGATCGCAACCTTCTTTGAGGGCTCTGGCAGCACTTTCGGTGGGGTTGGGGGTGTAACTGTGGGGACCATCAAAATCGGAGATCGCCCAGCAGTCGGAGACCACGTGCCCCTGAAAACCCCAGCTTTCCCGCAGAACCTTTCCGAGCAGGTAAGGGTGGGCACAGGCCGGGTCTCCGTTGACGCGGTTGTAAGCGCCCATCACGGCCTCCACCTTCGCATCTTGCACCAGGGCCTTGAAGGCAGGCAGGTAGGTTTCATGCAGGTCTTTCAGGCTGGCCTGTGCATCAAAGCCGTGACGGAGCTTTTCCGGCCCTGAGTGCACCGCGTAGTGCTTGGCACAGGCAGCGGTCTTCAGGTGGGTGGGATCATCCCCCTGAAGACCGCGCACAAAAGCACTGCCCAGGGTGCCCGTGAGGTAAGGATCTTCCCCCCAGGTTTCCTGTCCCCGACCCCAGCGTGGGTCACGGAAGATGTTGATGTTGGGAGACCACAAATTCAGGCCCTGGTAGATGTCGGTCTTGCCATTCCTTTTCAGGGCAGCGTGGTACTTTGCACGCGCCTCGGTGCTGATCACATCTGCAACCCGCTGGATCAGGTCTGGATTCCAGGTGGCCGCCATGCCAATGGCCTGCGGAAACACCGTGGCCCTGCCATTGCGGGCCACCCCGTGCAGACCTTCACTCCAGGAGTTGTAGGCGGCAATCCCCAGTCTGGGAATGCCCGGAGCGTCGTGCCACAGCTGAGAGATTTTTTCACGGATGGTCATCCTGCCCAGCAGATCCTGCAAACGTTTGTTCAGGTCGAGGTCAGGATTCAGGTACAGAGGGGTGTCTGACATGGAGGCTCCTTGTGGGGTAAGCCCATTTTACCCACGGGTCTGAAAAGCAGATCATTTTGGATTGAGTTCAATGAAAAAAAGGTTCAGGGGAAGGCCGAGGGCAAATCTGAATGCTTGTGCCTGTGCTTTTTGCTCTTGACAGCTTGCTTTGGCAAAGGCACCTTATGCTCTCGGCTCTCGGCTCTCGGCTCTCGGCTCTCGGCTCTCGGCTCTGTCTTGACTCACGCGCTCTATAAAGCGGCCCGTTTCTGGCTGGGTCGCTTGGCTCTCGGCCTTTAAACCACACCCAGCGCTTCCCGCAACTTCAGGGCCAGCACCTGAAACACCAGTGCAGGGTTGGCGTACTGCTCCAGGGCTTCCAGTGCATCTGACAGAGCCAGGTCGGCTTTTGCACGGGCAGAAAGCGGATGGTGCCTGAAGGCGAAAAGCAGGGCTTCTGGGTGCCATTCCGGGTTGAAGGTCTTCTCCAGTTTCTCTGCGGCCATCAGGGCGTCCAGCATGCTGCTTTCAAGGCCCTGCACCAGGGCTCTGGCCTGACTGAGCGCTTCACGGACGGTTTCCCGTTCGAAGAGCACACCGGGGCGTCCGGCTGCGAATTCCAGCAGCTCAGGGTCAATGTTGTTTTCGAGCTCCATGAGGGCCTGCTGCATCTGCGCTTCCGGGACCGGAGGCACAAAAATGCGGGCGCATCTGGACACAATGGTGGGGATCACCAGTTGCTGGTCTTCGGCAATGAAGACAAACATGGAGCGGTGTGGAGGTTCTTCCAGGGTTTTCAGCAGGGCGTTGGCGGCCTCATTGTTGAGGTATTCTGCCCCATCAAAGATCACCACCTTGCGGCGGGTGTGGGGGGCAATGTACAGCCATTCCACCACATGCTGGTCGTACTCGTGGGTCTCGTCGCGGCGCTCGGTGATGACCTTGACCGGGATCAGTTTCTTGCGGGCCTGTTTTCCGGTGCTGGTTTCGGTTTTGGGGGAGACCAGCATCACGTCAGTGTGGGTGTCTCTGGCAATGGCGAGGCAGGAAGGGCAGTTGCCACAGGCGGTCCCGTAAGCGCAGTTGGCGAGTGCAGCAATGAAGTGCGCCACAGCTTTGCGCCCCACCCGGTGAGGCCCGAGCAGCAAGAAGGCATGGGCCGACTGGGTGCGCAGGGTCTGCAGCACGTCCTGATGTCCGATGATGTCAAATGGGTTCATGGTGGGGGTCAGCGACCAATGATCAGACGGTCGGCCAGGCCTGAGGGCAGACCGGCATTGATGATTTTACGCCCGGCGGCCTGAAAATCATACTCCACCCGGAACACCTCGAAGACCGCGTTGGCATCGTCGAAGACGCCGTAACTGGCACGCGGGTCTCCGTCTCTGGGTTGCCCCACACTGCCCGGGTTCAGCATCCACCGGGCCTTCGGAGGCATTACGGCGCGGGCGTTGCCTTTCATGGGTGCACTCTTCACCCACTCACCCACCGGACCTTCCAGTGTGGAGTAGATCATCGGGACATGGGTGTGGCCGTAAAAGCAGACCCGACCATCCCAGAGGGTGAATTCCTCACGGGCGTGGGAGGTGCTGTCCAGGTACTTGTCGGGGTTGGAGGGGCTGCCGTGCACGCAGAGCAGGTCGGTGAACCTGGAATTCTGGGTGTCCAGCCGGAGGGTTTTGCCCCAGGTGTTGATCATCAGCAGGTCTGCTTCTGAAAGCTGATCTAGTTGCCATTTCAGGGCAAGCTGCGCCGGAGCGTTGATCAGCAGCTGCTGGTTGCGGGTCAATCGAATCAGGTTGGATTCGTGGTTGCCCTGAATGCACGGCACCCCGAGTTGCCGGAGGTGCTGCAGCACCTCGACTGGACTTCCGCCGTAGCCGATGGCGTCTCCCAGAAAGACCATGCGGTCGTATTGGCGCTTCTCGGCGTCTTTCAGCACTGCTTCAAAGGCTTCGAGATTGGCGTGAATGTCAGAGAAAATCAGGGTGCGCATTGGGTCTCCACATCATGTTAACAGATGCTGAGAAAATTCATAGAGCGGTCAGCCCGGGGTGAGCACAAAGTCGCTGGGAGGTCGATGGTGCTGCAAAAAGCCGTCAGCCATCAGCTTTCAGCCGTCAGCAGCAAAACACAACTTTGCTTTCACTTCAGCCAGACCAAACAGTGTTTTGCCCCTCCAGTCCAGTGCAAATCTTTCTTGTCATCAGCGAAAGCATCAAGCCATCTTTTGCTGATCGCTGAAAGCTGAGGGCTGATCGCTGCTTTTTGATGGCCCAAAGTGTATACAGCCTGATAAGATGCAGACATGAGCACTCCTCGTGTGGGCATCACCACTTCCCAGCTGATTGATCCAGCCCTCAAGCGCCTGTTTAACGGGACCTCCAGACTGTACGCCCAGGGGGTGCTGGATGCGGGCGGTTCGCCTGTTCTGCTTCCCAATCTGGTGGACGCTGCAGAGCTGTACGTGAAGCAGCTTGATGCCATTCTCTTCAGTGGAGGGGTGGACCTTCACCCTGGTTTTTATGGTGAGGAGCCCGTGCTGGGCCTTGGCGAGATCGATGAGGAAAGGGACGCGTTCGAGGTGGCCCTCTACCATGCAGCACGCAAGGCAGGACTTCCCATCCTGGGGATCTGCCGGGGCATGCAGGTGATCAATGTCTTTGAGGGGGGAAGCCTGTACCAGCACCTCCCCAACCACCCTGAGTTCTGGGGGGACCACTCCCAGAAGGCCCTGCCCCCAAACCTGGCTCATGAAGTGGTGATCGAGGAGGGGAGCGTCTTTGCGGCCTACCACCCTGAGCTGCGGGTGCGGGTGAACAGTTACCACCATCAGGCGGTCAAAACGCTGGCTCCCACCTTGCAGGTGGCTGCCAGAAGCACCGATGGTCTGGTGGAAGCCTACCAGGGAGAGGGCATCTTTGCGGTGCAGTGGCATCCGGAACTCACCTTCCAGAAGCATCCCCATCACCTTGCACCATTCAGGATTCTGATGGAGATGCTGAAAGTGCAGGTGTGAGCATGCAGGTCTGGCAGGACGAGTACGACGGCATCTGGACGTGTCTGGAGGGTCTCCCCGGAGGCCACAACTGGATGATGGTGACCCTGAACTCGCGCCAGGATCAGGTGCAGGCCATTCTGGACGGCATTCCTCAGGGGTTCAAAGGCAATATGCATGTGCTGCTGTTGCCTGAACCCACCGCCACGCCTTTCGAGCGTGCGCTGGAACTGCACCGACCCAGAGGGGTAATGGTCTTAAGCCGCAATTTGCAGGGAGGGCCGGGACTGGAGCTTCCCGAGAAGCACCATGAGAGCACTTCGGGTCTGGTGTATCTGGAGGGGGGCAGTTACCCGGCCTGGACCAGTGCCCTGGTGTCCGATGGTGACACGATGCCTGATCTGTGGGCCAGTGTGTGCGCTAAACTGGACACTCCGGTGGTGGTCTGCACCCCTGACCGTGCGCTGCAGGTGTGGCAGCACTGGTGGGAGAGCACCCCTCTGGCCCTGCAGAACCTGGAATGTTGAACCCTGTCCGACACCTTTACCTTCATGTGCCTTTCTGCCCGACGATCTGTCCGTACTGTGATTTTCAT
Organism: Deinococcus cellulosilyticus NBRC 106333 = KACC 11606; assembly: GCF_007990775.1. Taxonomy (NCBI): domain Bacteria; kingdom Thermotogati; phylum Deinococcota; class Deinococci; order Deinococcales; family Deinococcaceae; genus Deinococcus; species Deinococcus cellulosilyticus. Next base: position 16,593 of record NZ_BJXB01000048.1, read on the forward strand.
GTGCTGACCCGCAAGTCGGGCATGGTGGACCATTACCTGCGCCGCATGCGTGAAGAGGCGCAGTTTCAGGCCTCACGTTACAATGTGGACCTCAAAACGGTGTATTTCGGAGGAGGAACCCCGTCTTTCCTGCGGGACCCTGAGATGACCGATCTGGTGGACCTCATCCGCACCCACCTGGGCTGGGGCACCGAAGAGAACACCCTGGAGATCAACCCTGGAACTGTGACCCGTGAAAGGGCGCAACTGTGGAAGGATCTGGGGTTTGACCGGGCCAGTGTGGGTGTGCAGAGCCTGAACGATGAAACCCTGAAATTTCTGGGCAGGCACCACAATGCAAAACAGGCCAGGACAGCCATAGAAGTGCTGCTGGATGTGGGTTTCCGGGTCTCCGGGGACCTGATCACCGCTGTTCCGGGTCAGGACCTTGAGGGGGACATTGCAGGCCTGATCGAACTGGGGGTGGAGCACATCTCTGCTTACACCCTGACCATTGAGGAAGGGACCGAGTTCTTCCGCCGGGGTGTGCAGGTGCGTGAGGAGGACGAGCGCAGGGGCTTTGACCTGACGGCCGAACTGCTGACTGCACAGGGCTTTGAGCGTTATGAAATCAGCAATTACGCCCGGCCCAGAGCGCACTCCAGACACAATCTGGCGTACTGGACCAACCAGCATTACCTGGGTCTCGGTCCAGGGGCAGCAGGCCATTATCCCACGGCCCGTGAAGGGCTGCTGTCAGAGCGCATCACCAATCCCAGACTGCATGACTGGCTGCAGCAGCCTTTTGAAAGGCGGGAAGCAGAGGAGATTGCCCCTCCCGATTTCGTGACAGATGCGCTTTTCATGGGGTTGCGGCTGAGAAACGGCGTGGACCTTGCGGATCTCAGCCGGCGCAGCGGACTGGATGTGTGGGTCCGTTACCAGAAGCCTCTGAAGCACCACATCAAAAAGGGTTTGCTGTTGCTCGAAGGCCAGGTGCTGAAGGCCACCGATCAGGGACGCTGGGTGCTCAACCAGATCATTGCAGACTGTCTGGAAGTGGACTCCAGGGACTGAGGGTCCTTCATGAGAAATGAAAGGGCAAAACATCAGATTTGTAACGATTCTTAAACAATCAGGGATTACCCTGAGACATGGACGACTTTTCCCTGCTGCTTGTCCTGGTGAACCTGCTGGTGTGGGTCCCGGTGGTGGTGCTGCTGCGCCCCTCCGGCGCACAGGACCAGAGCCTGCAACAGTGGAAAAAACAGCTGGACCGCTGGAGCCAGTTGAAACACCGAAATGAAGAGTGGAGAGATCGGTGAATTTTGACCCCCAGGCCCTGGCCACATGGGTGTCAGTGGTGGTGTTTGTCAGTCTGGTCTTTCTGGTGATCATCCTCCTGATCGGCTGGCTGCAGAAGCGCAGAGATCGGGACAGAGAATGACCCCTTAAAGGCCCCTGGGCTGAAATGCTGTTGATGTGGAGCGATTCGTATTCGCTCATCAGCAAACAGAGCGTTTTAAGAATTGGAGTGAGCACTTTGTCCTGTGGGGAAGGCGGGCATCTTTTTAAGATTCGACAAATATCGAAATGCTTGTTAGGATGGTGCCATGACCCTGACGCCTGAACAGATCCTTGACCTCTGCAAGGCCCTCAGTGACGGAAACCGCCTGCGGATTCTCGGACTGCTGGCCCAGCAACCCCTCGCCGTTGAAAAAATCGCAGAAGCGTTGCAGGTCGGTGTGTCGACCACCTCGCACCACCTGAGCCGGCTTTCAAAAGCAGGTCTGGTGCATGCTGCTGCCCAGGGGCATTACAGCATCTATTCGGTGCGGCAGGAGACCCTGACTGCACTGGGCGCTTTGCTGTCTGATCCTGCGCGTCTGGCAGGCCTCAGTGAGGTGCAGGCTGCAGGGGACAAATTTGCCTCCAAGGTCCTGCAGGTCTTCCTGGATGAAGAGGGGCGCATCAAAGCTTTTCCGATGCAGCACAAGAAGATGATGGTGCTGCTGAACCATGTGCTGCAGGTCTTTGAGTCCGGTCAGTCGTACACAGAGAAGGAGGTCAATGACCTGCTGCTGCGTTTCCACGACGATACTGCCACCCTCAGACGCAATCTGGTGGAACACGGCCTGATGCATCGCGAAGGGGGAGGAGGCAGGTACTGGAGGGCCAGTGATCTGCCTGCAGATGAAGAAGCCTGAGGCTTGCTTTTGTGCCGCTCTGTTTTTGCTGACTGCTGTGTGCTGATGGCTGACCGCTTTTAGGCATTTTTGCGAGGATTGAATTCATTTGACTTTTGTAAGATCATTTTGATAGATATCGAAAGGAGTGGTGTCATGCTGCAGAGCAACCACATCAGAAGTTACCTCCTCATCGCCCATCCGCACAGGCAGGTGCTGTTGCGGGCCCTTGAAGAAAAACCCCAGACCGCCCAGGAACTTTCCAGCCTCCTCTTCAATCTCGAGCAGACCGAGGGGCACCTGCGCATCCTGCAACAGGGACACCTCCTTGAAAACAGAGAAGGGGTTTACAGCCTGATCCCTGATGCTTACCACAAAGCCCGTGAAGATGCCTCACATCCCTGGCTGGAGTGGGAAAAAGACTTTTACCAGCTGGTTTCTCAGGCTTTTGACGAAAAGGGCATCCTGCGCACCCTGCCCAGCCAGAACAAAAAATTGAACCTCCTGATGCAGAAACTCTCCCTGCTTTTCGAGGCAGGCCGCACCTACACCGAAAAAGAGGTCAATGGCCTCCTGATGGGGTTCACCCGGGACTTCTTCCTGATTCGACGCAGCCTCATCGACGCTGGCGTGCTGTTTCGTACTCCGAGTGGCAGTGCGTACTGGAGGGAACGCCATGACGCAAAAATATAAGGGCTTCACCCCGGTGATGGGCATCTGGATCATCCGAAACCACAAAAATGGCAAGGTGCTGCTCGGGGCCAATGAGCATGTGCAGGGTAAACTGAATGCCCACCAGTTCCAGCTCAAGATGGGTTCCCACATGGTCAAAGCCCTGCAGCAGGACTGGAACGCCCAGAGCCCGGAAGATTTCACCTTCGAGGTCCTGGATGTGCTTGAGCCCGATCCTGCAAAAGGGGAGCATTACGATTACCGGGATGACCTCAAAGACCTTGAGGCCCTGTGGTTGGAACAATTGCAGCCCTATGAACCTGTGGGGTACCACAGAAAACGCAAGTGATGTTCCTCAAATCTGCCAGCTGAATTTCAGGATTCAGCTGGTTTTATTTGCTGCCTGCGGTCTTCTGCTTTTCTGAGAAACCCTCCAGGAAACCTGAAGATTGCCCGAAGGTCAGGCTCAGACCCCCTTCAGCTGTGCTTCCTACATTGAGGCTAACTGTTGCTTTGATTTTCACTCGATGCAGGAGACAACATGGGAAACATTGAACGGGTGGGAAGCCTGGAAATTGACCAGGACATGCATCATGAAAAAAGAGAATGGACCGCCCAGAGGTTTGCCTGGGGGGTGTTTTTCCTGTTGCTTGTGGCAGCCTTGCTGGGCCTCTTCGGAGGGGGTTATTTCAGTTCGCGCACCCAGATCAATCCGGACCTGCAGGTCGATTTTCAGTTCTTTCTGCGGATGAAGGCTCCGACCCGTCTGGAGATCAAGTTGCTCCGCACCCAGGAAAAACCAGAGCTCCTGATCAGCCGGGATTACCTGCGCCACTTTCAGATTGAAAACATTCAACCCGAGCCCGATCAGGTCAGCAGTGAAGGAGGGTTTCAGCAGTTCACCTTCAACCGTCTGGAGGCTGGAACGCCCATTGTTTTTGACCTGAAGACCACAGATGTGGGAAGCATTCCCGGACAGGTCGGCCTGAATTCCACAGACCTGCTGACTGTCCACCATTTCGTGTATCCCTGAGGAGCAGACATGGAAGCTGTTGTTCGAGCTGCAACCCTGTATTTCATCCTGATGATCATCTTTCGACTCACCGGGAAACGCACCATGTCCCAGGTGACCACCTTCGACATGGTGGTGCTGCTGGTGATCAGTGAGACCGTGCAGAACTTCCTGGTGGACGAGGATCATTCATTTACCCACATGGTGCTCCTGGTCATCACCCTGCTGGGTCTGGATGTGCTCCTCTCCATGGTCAAACAGAAGTTTCCGGGGGTGGAAAAGTGGATGGATGGCGTTCCGGTGATTCTGGTGGAAGACGGCAAACCCCTGGAAGACCGCATGAAAAAAAGCCGGGTGGACGTTTCAGACATTCTGGAAGCGGCCCGGCAGACCCAGGGCCTTGAGCGCATGGACCAGATCAAATATGCCATTCTGGAGCGGGCTGGAGCGATTTCCATCGTTCCCAAGGAAAAGCCATGACTTCTCCCATCCGTGACCTGCTCTCTCTCACGCTGGAAGTGAACCACCTCCAGAAGGCCAGAGATTTTTATGAAAAAGTGATCGGCCTGCAGGTGCTCTCCTTCGACGAAGATCAGGGGAACTGCACCCTTGGTTTTCCCTCGGGTCAGAGGTTGAACCTGTGGATGCCTGTCACCCGGCAGCAGAATTCAGAGCGCCTCTCCAGAGTGAGGGCACGGGGAGGGACCCATGTGCACTGGGCGATGCAGATCCCCAGAGGCACCCTGCAGAGGGCCAGGGAACACCTGGGACAGTCTGGCATCCCCTGGCAGGAGATCAACCTGGCCAGCGAAGACCAGCCTGCAGACATCGGGCTGTACTTCTGGGACCCTGCTTTTCATGGCCTGGAACTCCGCGAGGTGGACCTGCAGGATGAACGCTTTCCAGAGGTCCCTCCAGGGGACCTTCCAGAAACGGGCCTTCCGGTGGTGGGCCTCAGGGAGGTGGCCCTGGCCTTTGAGGATTACCAGGGCATGAAAGAGCGGCTTCCCGAGGCTTACGGATTTGCTTTCCTGAAAGAGATGGAGGAGCGAAATTTCGCCCAGTTCACGCTGGGACCAGAACCCGAAAGGGACGGTCTTTTCACCTGCAGACGCTGGCTGTATGCCTGGGACCCGCAGGTCGGTCTGGCCGACATGCTCGGGGGTGAGCATGCCACCGTGCAATTCCTGGCAGATGTGGATGCTGTTGAGGCCCGCGTGAAACAGGCAGGACTGGAACACTTCAGGGACCAGACTGGACTGGTGGTCCGTGACCCTGAAGGTCACGTTTTTGAATTCGTGGAGGAGGCCCCAAATGCGTGAACACCATTCATCAGCACAGCACCAGTCCACCCTCTGGAAACGTGGAGGCATTCTGCTGGGCATCGGCCTGGGCGGTTTCTTTGATGGGATTGTGCTGCACCAGATCCTGCAGTGGCACCACCTGGTCAGTGAGACCTACCACCCCACCTCTTTGCGCAATCTGGAAATCAACACCCTGGCTGATGGTCTTTTTCATGCCTTCACCTGGGTTGCCAGTGTGATTGGGCTGTTTTACGTGTGGTCTGGCACACGAGGGGAGCACCCGGAATGGTCCACAAGGGCTTTTCTGGGCACCTTGCTGCTGGGCTGGGGCGGTTTCAATCTGGTGGAGGGCCTCATCAACCACCAGATTCTGGGCATTCACCATGTTCGCCCCGGGCCGTACTGGCTTGCCTACGATATTGGGTTTCTGGTGTGGGGTCTCCTGATGGTTGTGATTGGGTACGCCTGGATGAAACAGCAGAACAGGAGTGCAGCCTGAACTGCACCCCTGTGGTCTGAAATACTCAGATTTTCTGTTCGGCCATCTGTTCGGACACCTGCGCTGTTTTTTTGCCAAAAGCGGCTGGACCAAATCGCACAATGGCCAGGATGCCTGCGGCGACAATCACACCACTCTGCAACATGAAAGCCAGTCGGGGTCCGAAGCTCTCTCCCAGATAGCCCATGAACAGGTAGATGCCCAGCACCAGCACGGAATACAGGGTGTTGAAGGTGGACTGCACGCGGCCCTGGTAGGCGTAATCGGTCTCCTCCTGCACCTGGGTCTGGTACACGATGTTGATGGACACGAAAAACCCCATCAGCACGGTGGTGACAATCGCAGAGTACAGTTCCCAGGACTGGGCGTGCAAGAAGACCATCAGGGCAAGCAGAAACACCCACAGCACCATGATTCTGGGACGGCCCAGCCTTTGCACGATGCGGGTCAGCAGGAAACTCCCGATCACCGAACCCACCGCCCAGCCTGCATCAATGAGTCCAAAGCCGATGGTTCCGACTTTCAGCACGTCTTTGGCAAAAACCGAAGACAGGGTGTTGAGGGTCTGCGGGGTGGTCCACAGCATGCTGATGATCACGTAGGGCAGGATCAGGCCCGGATTCCTGCGGATGTAGGAGAGTCCTTCTTTGACGTCTGAAAAGAGCTGGATTTTCTGAGGGGTTTCTGTTTTCTCTGCTTTTGGAAAGCGGATGCTGAAGATGAAAGCGGCACTGATCAGGAAACTGATGCCGTTCACCACCATGGCCCACATTGGGGAGGCACCAGCGAGCACAAACCCACCAAGGCCTGCCCCGAAAATCATCCCTGTCTGCAGGAAGGTGCGGGTGTAAATGTTCGCTTGCAGGAGCAGATGTGTGGGCACCACCCGCCGGACCATGGCCACAGTGGCAGGCCTGAACAGGGTGTCTCCGAGGGCGATCAGGAATTCCATCAGGTACAGGTGCCAGGCCTGAAGCTGCCCGGTGAGGTACAAGAGGGGGATCATCAGGACGATCAGGGCACGGGCCACATCGGTGATGGCCGCAAGTTTGCGCTGGTCCAGACGGTCCACCAGCACGCCTGCAAAAGGACTGAACAGCAGACCGGGCAGGGCGTGAAAGACCATGAGCCAGGCCACACTGGAGCCCTTGCCTGTGAGTTCCAGGGTGATCCAGCTTGAGGCAATGAATTGCATGCCAAAACCAATGGCAGAAATGGAGTTGCCGGTCAGATAACGGGTGAACGGCTGAATTTTGAACAGCTCGGAACGGGCCATGATTCCTCCTGAAAATTCATTTGAGACAATAAAAACCACCCCACACCTCAGGGTGGCCTGTGTCTCTGGTTGTGTTTACAGGTTAAGTCGAGAGGGCAGGTTGAACAATGGATTCAAAATTTTTTGAATCGTCTTTAAAGAGGCCAATCAGACCTGTTCCCCTCGGGGTCAGGCGGTAATACACAAAACGCCCCATGCGTTGCGGCTCGGCAATCCCCAGGCTCTTCAGACGTCCCAGGTGGTGTGAAACCGCTCCAGGAGCCAGATGCAGCCTCTCGGTCAGTTCCAGGGTGGTGGCAGGCAGGTTGAGCATGACCTTTGCACAACTGCTCCCCAGCAAACCCTCAAGGTGCTCGTTGTTCTCTGCGGGAGCACTGCCCCACAAGAGGCCCACCCCCCTGGCCGGATAAAACAGGGTGGGCTGCCAGGGTTCCTCACAGATGGACATGCTCTTGGGGTACACAAAAGCAGATGGCACCAGCACAATTCCACGCCCCCTGGCATCGCTGTAATCCTCACGGCCCCGGTCAATCAGCACGTACCCATCCTCGTAACGGATGGTGGGATCAATCCCGGAGAAAAGCTGCTCCGGTCCCTCAAGAGCAAGGGTTCTGGAACGCACCAGCACATCGTTTTCCAGAAAAACATGCAGCCTGGTCCAGTAGGGGGCCATCACCCGATCCCAGTAGGCCCTCAGCACATCCACCAGCTTCTGCAGGTAAAGGTCAGGGTCTGCCAGAAACGCATCAATCACGGCAGGACGGGTGTTCCTGAGCTCACAGAGTTTGTTCAGTTCGTAGTCGATCTGTGCCTGAGAGGTCTGCAGGATCTGCTGCACCTCCTCCTCAAACACCGGAAAAGGGGTGAGCGGAGGAGGGGTCAGAAAGTCCGGAATGTAATACGGAGGAATCCCATTCTGCGGGGGAACCAGCGCTTCCAGCAAGGTGATGTCGAGGTCTCCGATCAACTTGCGGGCCTCCTTGATCCAGGGCAAATGCAAGGCATGGTGACCCGGACTCTGGTACACCATCAGACTGGCAACACACTCCCACAAAGGACTGAAAGCAAACCGGACCCTGGACAGGTCCAGTGGACTCACCTTGATGCGGATCATGTTCTGAGTCTGAAGGGGCAAAGGGGTTCTGGGGAAGAGCAGGATGGCCTAGGGTTTGCCGAGGGCCGAGAGCAAACAGACAGCTCTGGCTTTTGCATCAGAGATTGCTTCGAACGGGGCAATTTCAGGCGAGGTTGCGGGTAAAGGATGTCTCTCCCTTTATATTTCCCTTGACACCATGAGAACAAGAATTTACTGTGCTCTCGGCTCTCGGCTCTCGGCTCTCGGCTCTCGGCTCTC